>CAMCHB010000006.1 GCA_945874585.1 uncultured Clostridium sp.
GAGATCAGCCTCGGTCTCGTGGGCTCGGAGATGTGTATAAGAGACAGCGATCCTTGTCAACTTTTTGTAATTCATATCTTGCATTAGCAATTTGTACAATCAAAAACTTCCGTTTTGGATCGTATATTTTACCTTGCAACTCCCAGGATGGATTTGTTACATACATGTGTTCGTCATCCAGAATTAACAATGATTTTGCTAAGCATTCCATACCAATTTTACCCATTCAAAATTCCTCCTTCGTGTCAAAAAATATGTCTTTATGGGTTTTCAAAAAAGCTTATCGCTTCCTACTTTATTATACACTTTTTTCTTTGTTATGTCAATTTTGTTTTTTCTGACTAGATGCCACTTTTAAACTAAAAAAACCGAAGAAGTAAAATTTACTTCTTCGGCTTGGTACGTTAGCGATTTAAAAGGGATGTTACTTTCTTCAAATTCTTTTTATCCACTATCGAGATTTGTGGCTCTTCACCAGCTAAATCAACCAGAATTTTTTTTCCCTTTTCTTTGCATCATGAGATGTATTTCCCAATAAGGATTCAAAATAAAAAGTTCTTTTCCATCTCTTAATTCAAGCATGCTATTTGCCATAGCTTCTGCACCAATTCTTTCCATCATCTTTTTCTCCTTTTTGAAAAAATTCTATTGTCTGATTCTGAAATTTTAAAAAAGCTATACGCTTCTAGGTATTATTATACCCTAATTGAACAAAAATGTCAATTTATTACATATTGTTCTGGTCTGGTTTTCCTTGTCCATCGCAAATACACTCAAACGTTTCTCCTAATTGATCACATCCGCACGCATTTGATTGTGCTAAATTTCCTAGGGAAATCATACCAATTACTTTATCATTGGATACAATCGGTACACGACGAATTTGATTTTTTGCCATTAAATTTGTAATTTGTGCAATATCTGTTTCAGGAGTAGCCTGAATCACTCTTGTTGTCATCACTTCAGCCACGGGTGTTTTGCAGCAATCCTTATCACAAGCAACCCCTCTTAGCATAATATCTCGATCAGTCACGATACCAACCACTTTCCCTGAATTTTCACAAACTGGCACACAGCCAATATGGTGATCTCCCATTAGTTTTGCTACCGAATCAAGTGTAGCCTCTGGATTTACACATACAGCATGTTCACACATACAATCTTTTACTTTCATTTTTTTACCTCCCATCAATTTTTCTATCTGTATTTTGTGCAATTCTAAAACATCTATACATGTAAATTGAGTATCTCTTTGCATAATAAAACAAATAAAAAAAATAAATGATTCCAAAATATTAGAATCATTTATTTTTTCTAAATTTCCATCAATAAAACGCTCCACCATAATAACTATTTTCTGGTATACTGTGCCAACGATAGTCTCTTGGGAAAGGCGGTCTTGGTGGTTCTGGTGGTCTGCCAGGGCCAGGACCTATTGGAAATGGCGGACGACATGGTGCACCTGGGCGACATGGTGGTCTTTGATTTCCTAATAATTCTCTTAAAATCAAAATTTGAATAAGATCTCTTAAAGGATTACGATTCGGTCTGTTTCTTTTTTCTTCTGGTTTCATATCCTTATTTTTCGCATGGTTGGTAACTTCAATTTTTACTTCGGCTCCGCTTCTTTTTTCATTTTCCATCTGTGCCACCTCTAAATAGATAGCATCTGTCATCTCTTCTAATTGCTTTGGGGTAAAAGGATAACTAACGCGTGTACAAGACTGACTAACGAGCGGTTGCACTACGTGATAAATTTCTGGATACATACTTTCTAATTCTTCATTTTGCCTTTGGATATCACGTGTCTGATAGACCGGATATGTAGCATATAGAGAATTTTTATGCGGATTGGAATAGCCTAGTACATCACGCAAATATTCCTCATAACTATTGTAATACATTTGATATACCTCCTTCTGGTATATCCTATTCCGCTTTTTCTCATTTGGTGATTTTTATAAAGCATGCACTAGTGTTTTGAAAGCATTACCTCTTTCTTCAAAGTTTTTATATAAATCAAAACTTGCACTAGCTGGTGAAAACAAAACAATATCTCCCTTTCGTGCAATTTGCTGTGCTACCTGTACTGTATCCGCTAAAGTTTCACAATCGTAAATTTTAATTTCTTTATGAGAACGACTCATTTCCTGTAAAACAGCCTCTTTTATTTTTGGTGCTGTTTGCCCCATTAAAATTAAAGATTTTACGTGTTCTAAAATTGGTTTTGCCAATGGAGTATAGTCCAAATGTTTATCATAACCACCCGCTATCAAAATGACACTTTTCTCAAAAGAATTTAAACCTGCCATTGTTCTAGTAGGGCTTGTTCCAATGGAATCATTGTACCATTTTACCCCATTGCATTCTCGTACAAACTCTAATCGATGTTCCACACCTTGAAAATGCAAAATTGTATTGACTTGTGTCTCAATAGGAGCCAATGTTTTAGTAGCTGCAATGGCAGCACACGCATTTTCATAATTGTGTTCTCCTCGAAGAATCATTTCCTTGGTATTTAAAATATGCTTTCTTAATTTGTTTTCACATATTTTTATAATACCTTCATCCAAAATAACCCCATCGTCTAGTTTATGTTTTTTACTGAAGAAAACGACCTGACTATTGGCTTCTTGTGCAAATTTGCGTGTGATATCATTATCATAATTTAAAATCAAACAATCTTCACTTGCTTGGTATTTAAAAATATTTTTCTTCGCTTCGATGTATTCTTCATAAGACTTGTGAATGTCCAAATGATTTGGTGAAACATTGGTTACAACTGCAATATGAGGACTTGTTTTGATATTCATCAATTGAAAACTGCTCAATTCCAATACCACAATATCATCTGGTCGCATTTCTCCAATTTTCGAAAACAACGGAATTCCAATATTACCACCTAAATAACAATGATACCCGCTATTTTTTAGAATCTCATAAATTAAAGTAGTTGTTGTTGTTTTACCATCACTACCAGTAACCCCAATGACTTTACCAGGGCATAATTCCATTAACATTTCAATTTCGGAGGTTAAAATAGCTCCTTTTTTCAACTCTTCTATAATCTCTGGCAAATCAGGTCGACAACTTGGGCTACGAAAAATAATAGAAAATCCCTGTAAATGAGATAAATATTTTTCTCCTAATGAAAATTTGATACCCTTTTTCGTAATATTATCCATTACTTTCTTATCGATTTTTTCGATGTCTCTTTTATCAAACACAGTAATATCTGCTTTCAATTCGTATAAATAATCAATCAGTGGAACATTGCTAACACCTAGCCCTATAATAGCCACTTTTTTATATCTTATGTAATCACAAAATTCTTCTAATTTTTCATTTCTATATTCCATATGACCCTCCTAATAAGACAAAATGTCTTTTAATTTCCTTTTGGTATTGTAATGTGTTGTAACACAAGATTCGTAGATTCCTCTGCTGATGTGCAATTGGTTACATCAACCACAATGGTACGATCAAATAAATCGTAAAAACCAGCTTTTCTTTGTAAATCATCTCTTTTTTGAATATGTGCTTTTATTTCTTCCAAACTCATACTGTTTTGATATTGCTGTCTCTTTCTTTTGGCTCTTTCTTCTATACTAGCGGTTATAAAAATATGATAATCCAACTCTGGATCAATACGCATTAAATCTCTTCCAGATACAATAACATGGTAATGTTGTTGTATCTGTTGAATCAATTGATAACCAAATTGATACAATTGTTGATTGTCTGCCACTCCACCGATAGTTGATACTGCTATAGAAGAATCCTTAGATTGCAACATTTCTTCTGAAAGTTTTTGTCCTTGATAATAGAACTGTGTTTCTCCTTCTTCAATTTTTAGTTCAATTTTTAGTTGATCCATCACATCTTTTATATCTGTATGTTGCAATTGTGACTTTAATGTCTCTAGAGATATCCCCTGTTTTAAGAAAACTGCCACAATTGAACGATACAAATTACCTCCGTTTAAAAAAACAGATTGCGGAATTTGGGATAATAACATTCGACAAATCGTTGTTTTGCCAGAACCAACATAACCCTCTATTCCAATGGTAATATGATTATTGTTACACATTTTTTTATTCCTTTCTTTATCTCGTTTTTGTTTTTTAATCTGTTTTATTATATCGCATTTGTAAGAGAGATACAATCTTTTTTTCATTTCCATACATATTTTTCTTCTTTTGAACCAAAATAGAATCAGGAGGTGTTCCGAATGGAAAATAAATCTAAAAAGAATCAAGAAAAACAAAATAAAAAAGGAAACAAAAGCAAAGAAAATACACCAAACGAGTAAGCAAAAATCCACCAGAATCTGGTGGATTTTTTGTTTCTATTCCAAATATTTTTTCAAGAATTTACCCGTATAAGAACGCTCATTTTTAACAATTTGTTCTGGTGTTCCGACTCCAATAATCTCTCCACCACGTTCTCCGCCTTCTGGTCCTAGATCAATGATATAATCAGCTGTTTTGATCAAATCTAAATTATGTTCAATCACAATGATACTATTGCCTGCATCCACCAATCTTTGTAAAATATTAACCAATTTGTGAACATCCGCAATATGCAAGCCAGTCGTTGGTTCGTCTAAAATGTACAATGTCCTACCGGTAGCTCTCTTAGACAATTCTGTGGCTAATTTAACACGTTGTGCTTCGCCTCCTGATAAAGTAGTCGAAGATTGTCCTAACTTAATATAACCTAATCCCACATCATACAAGGTCTGCATTTTTTGTTTGATTTTTGGAATATTACTAAAAAAATCTAAAGCCTCTTCTACTGTCATATCCAAAACATCTGCGATACTCTTCTTTCCTTTGTATTTTACTTCTAATGTTTCTTTGTTATAACGCTTTCCTTTACATACTTCACATGGCACATAAACATCTGGTAGGAAATGCATCTCTATTTTTAAAATACCATCACCATTACAAGCCTCACATCTACCGCCTGCCACATTAAAGCTAAATCTTCCTTTACTATAGCCACGCATTTTTGCTTCATTGGTTCCAGCAAAAATGTCACGAATTACATCAAATACCCCTGTATAGGTAGCCGGATTAGAACGTGGTGTTCTTCCAATTGGTGACTGATCAATATTGATGATTTTATCGATGTTTTCCAAGCCTTTGATTCCCTTGCATTTGCCTGGTCTTTCACTGGATCCATTGAGTTCTCTGGCACAACTCTTATATAAAATCTCATTCACCAATGTACTTTTCCCTGATCCTGAAACACCTGTCACACAAGTAAAAACGCCAAGTGGAAATGTCACATCAATATTTTTTAAATTGTGTTCTGTTGCTCCCAAAACCTTTAAAGATTTTCCATTACTTTTACGTCTTTTTTGCGGAACTTCGATTTTGACACGTCCGCTTAAGTACTTACCTGTTATAGAAGCAGGAATTTGTTTGATTTCTTCTGCTGTTCCTTGTGCTACTACATGACCACCATGAACACCAGCTCCAGGTCCAATATCAATAATTTGATCGGCTGCATACATCGTATCTTCATCATGTTCTACGACTAGAACTGTATTTCCTAAATCACGTAATTTTTTCAAAGTAGCTAGTAATTTATCATTATCTCTTTGATGAAGACCAATACTTGGTTCATCCAAAATATACAAAACACCGGTTAGGCTAGATCCTATTTGGGTTGCTAGACGTATACGTTGTGCTTCCCCTCCTGATAAAGTTCCTGCTGAACGAGATAAAGTTAAATATTCTAATCCAACATCCAATAAGAATTGTAATCTCTTATTCAATTCCTTTAAAATCTGGTCAGCTATCATGGCATCCTTTTTGCTCAATTCCAAATGGTTCAAATATTCCTTAATATGATAAATGGACATATTGGTCAATTCATAGATATTTTTATCTTGAATTTTAACAGATAAAGCTGTTTTGTTTAAACGAGCTCCCTGGCAAACATTACAATCACTATTGCTCATATACATAGCATAAAAATCACGCATTCCTTGTGATTTTGTTTCAGCATAACGTCTTTCCAATGTTGGAATAACCCCTTCAAAAGGAGCCAAATATTCTCTAGTTCCACTAGAAGAATGATAAACAAAATGAATTTCTTCGTCTCCTGTACCATATAAAATTTTATCGAGAAAATCTTTTGGTAATTTCTTAATTGGCTTATGAATATCAACTCCATAGTGTTTTGCAATACTTTCAAAATACATCTTTGCCATAGTTTCTGATTTCTTCATGGTGCTAGCTCCAAAGGCCTTTACCCCGTCATAAAGGGTTTTGCTTTTATCTGGAATGATTAAATCTGGATCGATTTTCATCAAATAGCCAATACCACCGCAGGCTGGACATGCACCATATGGATTGTTAAAAGAAAACATACGAGGTGTTAATTCTTCCATACTAATCCCACAATCTGGGCAAGCATAATTTTGACTAAATAGTCTTTCCTCCTGTCCTACAATATCAATTGTCACCAAATTATTGGCATGAGCTAGAGCAATTTCGACAGATTCTGTTAGACGATTGCGAATATCCTCTTTGATAACCAGACGATCTACTAAAATATCTATGTGATGCTTTTTCTTGCGATCAATTTCAATATCATCACTAATTTCATACAATTCTCCATCAATACGAACACGAATAAATCCTTCTTTTTGAAAGCCTTCCAATAGTTTGGTGTATTCTCCTTTTTTTCCTCTGACCACTGGTGCCAATACTTGTATCTTGGTTCCTTCTGGTAAACTCATAATGGTATCCACAATTTGGTCAATCGTCTGTTTTTCAATTTTACGCCCACAGTTTGGACAATATGGCACACCAATACGAGCATATAACAAACGAATATAATCGTATATTTCTGTAACTGTTCCAACGGTAGAACGTGGATTTTTAGAAGTTGTCTTTTGGTCAATTGAAATGGCTGGTGAAAGTCCTTCGATCAATTCTACATCTGGCTTTTCCATCAATCCCAAAAACTGTCTGGCATAGGAAGACAAGCTTTCCACATATCTTCTTTGGCCTTCTGCATATAAGGTATCAAATGCTAAAGAAGACTTTCCGTGAGCCAGAAAGTCCTGTTATAACGACCAATTTATCTCTTGGAATTTTTAAACTAATATTTTTTAAATTATGTTCTTTTGCTCCTTTGATGATAATAGAATCGTTCAATGTTTTATCCCCTTTCTTTTTTATGTCTCTTTTACTTCTGTTTTCTTAATTTTTTGTAATGTCTCTTCATAAATTTCTAAATCTTCATTCCATTTTTGATAGCTAGAATCTTGCTGATGGCTTTGAATTTCTCCTGTTTTTTCTAAGCACTCAGTTATGCATTTAGTCACTTTACTAGCTCCTGCTGTATTCAAATGATAACCGCCATCTATGGAATCTTCATCCCAATCAATATTAGCATGATCCTCTAAATTAAAATAAATCAATCCATTTTGATTAGCATATTCCTGTATTTCATGACTGCGATTTTCAGACAAAGTATACAAACTTGGAACAGCTGTTAAAATCAACTGTGTATTGTTTTCTTGGCATAAATCTTGAATCTTTTTTAAATACACCAAAGAATCTTCTTGAATTTGTGAGTTGGTGTCTTTTTCACTTTGCTCCAAAAGTTCACTCTTTTTCGAATTTTTCTTAATTTGTTTTGAAATAACATACCCTTTAAAAGTACTATAATAATCATCACGCATTCTACGAAAATCATTAGACTGAATTTGTCCCCATCTACTATGGTAACGCAAAACCGGAAATAAATACGTCAATTTATCATAATTAGACAATTGAAATGTTGGATCGTTTAATGCTTCCCATTTTGTCTTTCCCCATTTCATATTATCAAATACTTTTCTGGTTGCCAATTCATCTGCCTTAACAGCATTAAATGTCTCATTCATATCCAAAATAACAAATTTAGGATGTTGATACTGCAATGCTTCTTTTAAGATATAATAAGAAATCCATGTACGTTGCCCTGGTGTTGACAAACAATATGTTGCATAACCAGTATCTTTCCAAATTTCCATTGGTGAAACACCCATATAAACACTACTATCCCCAATGAATAGAGCATCTAAACTATTTTTTGGTTCTTCATATAAAGACTTTACTTGATTGGCATCTGAACTATAAGAATGAAACCAATCTGGTAACAAAACCACACTTACCAATTGAAATAAAATTGCACCAATTAGCAAAAAGGCTATGACACCAATAATTCCTTTTATTTTCTTCATTTTTTCCATGTCATTTCATTCCTCTTCTATTAGAATTGTCCATAAATAAAACTTTCTGGATTGTATCCTACGCCATAGATTCCGAAAATTAAAATAGCAAAGAACATCAAATAAATCAAGCCCCAACGAAAGACTAAATTTTGTTTTGCCAATGTTTCTCGAATCTTGACACCTCTTTCCTGTAAAATACTAACAATTCCAAAAATTGCTACACAGATCGTTAGTACCACAGCATCTGCTTCTGTAAAACCAAGTTTAAAAATTTCACCGGTTGAAATCGTATCAATTCCTCCAAAGGTTGGAATTGATTTTAGCATTTGGAAAGCAACCCCTAAAGAACTTGCACGGAAAATAAGCATGCCGAGACAAACAAATCCAAAGGTTCTTACTTTTTGCCATAATCGATAACTGAAAACATCATTGCGAATATGCAATTTTTGAATGATCCATTGGCCTAGTGGTGCCAATAACATTCCCAACATCATAATGACATAATAGTATAAGCCATAACAAATATATTTCCAACTAGCGCCATGCCACAAACCATTTCCAAACCATACAAAGAATAAAGCAAATGCAGCCGGAATCAATTTTCCAATGTGTCCTTTAAACACTTTACGTGCATTGGTTGCAATTTTATTGCACAAAGAAGAAAAAGACACTGAATAGAATACATAATCTTTTAACCAAGTTCCCAATGTAATATTCCATCTTCTCCAAAACTCTTCCACTGATTTTGAAGCAAATGGTCTTCGGAAGTTTTCGTCTAATTTTACGCCAAATAGACCAGCCGTTCCTCTAACAATATCCATACAGCCAGAAAATTCTGCATAAATTTGAACCGTATATAATACAATGGCAATGACGATGACAATTCCCTGATATTCTGCATAACTATCAAAAATTGGGTTAACCAACAAAGCAGCTCTGTCCGCAATGACCATTTTCTTGAAAAAGCCCCACAAAATAAGCTCTGCACTATATTTGATTTGTGTGCCATTGAAAGCATGTCCTTCGTATAATTGATTCCCTAATTTGTCATAACGTCCAATTGGTCCTTCTACAATTTGTGGGAAGAAAGATACAAACAAGGCAATTCTGCCCAAGTTCTTATCTGGTGGATATTTTTGACGATAAACATCGATCAAGTAACTGGTTGCTTGTAAGGTATAATATGAAATACCAAGTGGCAATATAAAATGCATCTCTGGTATGCTAAACGGAATCGATAATTTGGCTAAAATATGATTTAAATTTCCGCCAAAAAAGTTTCCATATTTCAATACCATTAAGATACCAAAATTAAAAATCAAACCGACTATGAGCCAGATTTTCTTTTTTTTCTTGGCTTGTTGTTTGATTTTTTTCTTTTCTTCTCTTGCTAGATTTTGTGTCTTTTGTTTGGTTTCATCATCTATCTTACCTAATTTTAGTCCAAGGAAATAAATAGAAAGGGTTGTTAAAATCAGAAATATTGTCCATTTTGTACTACTTGCAAAATAGAAAACATAACTGGCTCCTAATAAAACAACCCATCTAAATTTCTTTGGTATTGCATAATAGATTAGAAAGATAGCCATAATAAATACGATAAATTCAATTGAATTGATGACCATTTGCCTTCTCCTACTCCTCTTCTAATCTTTGCACAAGTGCATATATTGCTTCTGCTGAATTAAAATTCTCTGGTACAACATCAGCTGCTGTAATTTGAATATCGTATTCTTGGTTTAAGGTTGAAACCAAAGAGACAATATCAAAAGAATCCAACTCTTCCTCATCAATCAAATGTTGATTGTTTCTAAAATCAACTCCTGGTTTAAATTTTTCTAATAATTCTAATAATTCTTCCATCTGTTTCCCCTCTTTCTATATGGATAGATTTTATAACTGATTTAATTGATTTTTTAACTGTGTACGATCGATTTTTCCACTTGCATTGTGTGGCATTTGTTCTAATTGATAAATTTGATTTGGTACCATGTATGGCACTAAATTTTGCTTGGCATATTGCATTACTTGTTTTTCATCAATCTGATTGCCTTGGTAAAAGAAATGAATTTTTTCTTGTTCAGGCTGATAGATACAAGCACAACTTTCCATTCCATTCATATTGTGCATGTTCTCTTCAATCTCGCCTAATTCAATACGATAACCCATGTGCTTGATTTGAAAATCTTTACGTGAAACATAAATCAATTCTTTCTGCTCATTATAATACACGATATCTCCTGTTTTGTAAACTATTTCCGGATAATTCTGTTGCAATGGGTTTTGTACAAATACTTCTTTCGTCTTTTCTGGATTACGATAATAGCCAGATGCTAAGAAAGAACCCCTTGCATATAATTCACCTTTTTCACCTATTTGAGTTTCTTTTCCCTGTTCATTGATAACCAGTAAATCACAGTTATTGCATGCCTGTCCGATTGGCAATTTCTCATTTGGTTTAAGTGGATGTTTCACTTCATAATAAGAACAGATATCAGTTGTTTCGGTTGGACCATATAAATTGGCGAACTGTGCTTTTGGAACTGCTTTCATCCATACATTTAAAACTTTTGTTGGCATAACTTCCCCTGCAAACATAATTCGTTTCAAATCTGGTAAAGCTCCCTCTGTTAGAGCTCCCATATTAGCTGCAATAGACAAAGCAGATGGCACCCAATAGATAGAATTTATTTGGTTATTCTGCAAATATTCTATCAATTTAACAGGAAATGAGAAACACATTTTGGGAATGATGTATAAAGTAGCACCTGTTCGAATGGTTGTCCATAAATCGGTAATAGACATACTAAAATAAAATGGTGTTTGGCTACCCCAAACCGTATGGGAATCGATATGAAAAGTTTGAATTACCCAATCCGTATAGGCTAATACGGCTCGATGAGATACCACAACCCCTTTTGGATTTCCTGTAGAGCCTGAAGTAAACAATACATACATAGGATCGGTATCAATTTGCTTTCTTTGTCTTTGGGCTAATAATGCTTCATCCGTTTCTTGTCCTAAGCAATCTTCTAAACTCATAACAGGTACTGCCATATTGCTTTTCCATCTTTTTTCATCAGTTTGATTGGTCATACGCAAAACAGGTTGCAAAGTATGCATCATACTTTGTAATCTTGTCTCTGGAGATTTGATATCTAACACAGCATAAAAATTTCCACTATATAAAACGCCAAGCATTGCCTCTATACATGCAATGGTTTTATCCATAAACACGGCAATTGGCTGGTTTGTTTTTCCAACTTTTCGAGCAATACAAGTTCCAATTTGTTTTGACTCTTTCACTAAATCTTGATAGGTAATTTTCCTTGTTTTATCTACAAAAGCCACTTTTTTAGGATATTTTGTGGCCATTTCTTCTAAATTTTTCAATACATTTTTCGTCATTTTTATTCATCTCCTTAAAGCTTATTTATTATATCACGCTTATTGGTCAGGCACAATATTTTACCAAAAGTCTTCACAAAACTTTCATATTTTTACCATTTTGACAAACAAATAACAGCACACTTTTTCTGTAAATGTGCTGTTACTGTTTTTATCCTAATTGATTCTCATACTTGGCTAGCTGCCTGTATCACATTGTGCATCAACATGGCAATAGTCATAGGTCCTACACCACCTGGTACTGGTGTAATAAAGGATGCCACAGATTGAACTTTTTCAAAATCGACATCACCAGCTAATTTTCCATCTGGCTTACGATTCATTCCAACATCTATCACAACCGCTCCTTCCTTAACCATATCCGCTGTTACCAAATTCAATTTTCCCACAGCACTCACCAAAATATCTGCCTTTTGGGTAATTTCTTTTAAATGCTTGGTCCTCGAATGGCAAATGGTAACTGTTGCATGTTTTTGTAAAAGGCATTGATAAAGTGGTTTTCCTACAATATTACTTCTGCCTATTATAACAGCTTGTTTTCCTTCTATTGGAATCTGGTAAGTCTCTAGCAATTGCATGATACCATAAGCTGTGCACGGAATAAAGCATTTTTGACCTAAGGCTAATTTTCCAACATTGATTGGATGAAATCCATCTACATCTTTTTGTGGTGAAATATGATTAAATGCTTGTTGAATATCCATTCCTTTCGGAATAGGACTTTGTAATAGAATCCCATGAATATCCGGTCTTGCATTTAAAGTATCAATCGTTTCCAATAATTCTTTCATTGAAATAGAATCTGGTAATAAGATTTCTTCAAATGCAATTCCGATTTCTTGACAAGCCTTGCTTTTGTTTCTGACATAAATTTTGGATGCACTATCCTCTCCTACTTGAATGACAGCAAGTTTTGCTTGAATGCCTTTTTGTTGCAATTTTTTATTCTGTATTTTTAGTTTCTCTCGTACTTTTTGAGCACATACTTTTCCGTCTAGTATTTGTGCCATTGTATCCACCTCTTCTATTTTTTATTTACTCTATTTCATCTTCTATGGTTAGTTTTGCATAATATGCTTCTTTAAAATCTTGGTCATATGCAATATCACCAAATAGCTCTGGCATTTCTGCTTGAAAATATTTAAGCAGAGGAATCAACACTTGTCGAATGGCTGGATGTACATTACGTGTTGTGCGTAAGCTTAAAATGTGTTTCCACTCACGAATATTAGCTGTCATGGTGTATTCTGCTGCAGTTGAATGTGGTAACACTTCACGGCACATATCATTGGTTGCTCCTAAATCTTTCATCTTCATATAGGTTTTTTCGCAATTTTCCATGCCTTCTTTCCAAGCTTCATAAATCGCTTTATCTTCTATGTAAGCAGGGCGAATGACTGTAATTTCATTTCCAAATTTATCTTTGTTATAACTACAATAACGGGTAGATTCAACGGAAAAGCTAGCAAATCTATGACGGGTTAGGTCTTTGTAAGAGCCTACATCGTTATAAATTCTAACTGTTATTTTCTCATGTTCTAAGACAGATTCGTGTCCCTTGTTCAAGCAGTTTTTGATCAAGTTTTTGTAGCTATCTTCTGTTATTTTTCCTTCTGAACGATAACAAGTACGGCAAGCTCTCTCAATTTTTTTCATAATTTTTACACCATCAAATTTTTCAACTTTTATCCATGGTTCTACAATTCTCATATCTTTTGTCTCCTTTATTTTAAATTTTACGCTTTCATTATACTATTACAATTTTTTCATTGCAATCCCATACCCAAAAAAAAGCCAGAGATTTCTCTCTGGCTTTTTCTACAATATTGTCACTTATGCTTTTCATACTTGTTCTATTTCCTATGTTGTCATATAAATATTTTGTCACTCTTTCTAATACATTTTTATCTGTTATTCCCTTTCTTTGCATTACATCCTTAAATAAAATGGTATTATAGATTCCATCTAAAATTAAATTTATGTTTCCTGGGTTTATTTTATATAATTGGACTGCCTGAGGAAATGAACTATACCTTATTTAACAAATTTTCCTAATAAGGGTGGGTCCCATTTTTCCTTCTCCTCTTCTCTTTTTTTACTTAAGTTATTGTAACACATTAGCAAGGGAGAAAAGGGAAAAGTTTGGCTAAATACATAGGCAAATCTACTTGTATTGATAATTTACATTCATTCGTGCTATAATATTACTAATTTTGAAAAAATCGTCATATGGAAAGGAAGGATATCATGTTTAAATTGCACTCAGAATATAAACCAACAGGCGACCAACCAGAAGCAATAGAATTTTTATCAAAAGGAATTGAAGATGGAAAGAAATTCCAAACGCTTCTTGGTGTTACTGGCTCTGGTAAAACATTTACGATGGCAAATATTATCCAAAAAGTTCAAAAACCTACTTTGGTTTTAGCTCACAATAAAACATTAGCTGGTCAACTTTATTCTGAATTTAAAGAATTTTTTCCAGAAAATCATGTAGAATATTTTGTTTCTTATTATGACTATTATCAACCAGAAGCCTATATTGCCTCTTCTGATACCTATATTGAAAAAGATTCTTCTGTAAACGATGAAATTGATAAATTGCGTCATTCTGCTACTGCCAGCCTATTTGAAGGAAAAGACGTCATCATTGTCTCTTCTGTTTCTTGTATTTATGGATTAGGTGATCCCATCGACTATGAAAACATGGTTATATCACTACGCCCTGGCATGACCAAACCGCGAAACGATATTTTAAAACGCTTGATTAAAATGCAATACACGCGCAATGAAATTGATTTTAAAAGAGGGCATTTTCGTGCCAAAGGTGATGTGGTTGAAATCTATCCTTCTAGCACCAATGAAAGTGCCATACGTATTGAGTTTTGGGGAGACGAAATTGAAAAAATCTCTGAAATCAATCCTTTAAACGGGAAAACCATTGGTATTCGCAATCATGTTGTCATTTTTCCAAATTCTCACTATGTTACCACGGATGCCAAAAAAGAACATGCCATTGAAACAATTGAACAGGAATTAGAAGAGAGAATTGCCTATTTTAAGTCAAAAAATAAACTCATTGAAGCCCAAAGAATAGAAGAACGAACCAATTTTGATATGGAAATGTTAAAGGAAACTGGCTTTTGTCAAGGAATTGAGAATTATTCGCGTCATATTAGTGGTCGAAAACCAGGCAGTCCTCCTTTTACTTTGATGGACTATTTTCCAAAAGATTTTCTATTGCTAATTGATGAATCACATGTTACCATTCCTCAAGTACGTGCTATGTACAATGGTGATAGAGCTCGTAAAAAATCTTTGATTGATTATGGATTTCGTCTTCCATCTGCTTACGATAACCGTCCTCTTAAATTTGAAGAATTCGAAAACAAAATTCACCAATGTGTTTTTGTAAGTGCTACCCCAGCTGATTATGAAAGAGAAAAATCTGGTCCAGACGGAATAGCTGAACAAATCATTCGTCCAACTGGCTTATTAGATCCTAAAATAGAAGTAAAACCAGTTACCAACCAAGTTGATGACTTGATTGAACAAATTCGTAAACAAGTCGAGAAAAAGGAACGTGTATTGGTTACGACCTTAACCAAAAAAATGGCAGAAGATTTAACCAATTATCTCAAAGGTTTGGATATTAAAGTTCGTTATATGCACTCTGATATCAAAGCCCTTGAAAGAATGGAAATCATTCGTGATTTACGTTTGGGTACATTTGATGTTTTGGTTGGTATCAACCTATTGCGTGAAGGCTTAGACATTCCTGAAGTTTCACTGGTTGCTATTTTGGATGCAGATAAAGAAGGATTTCTTCGTTCTGAACGTTCTTTAATTCAAACAATTGGACGTGCTGCTCGTAATACCGATGGAAAAGTCATCATGTATGCTGATGCTTTAACCGATTCCATGGAAAAAGCAATTACGGAAACCAATCGTAGAAGAAAAATTCAACAGGCCTATAATCAGGCTCACGGCATTACTCCTGTTACCATTAAAAAATCAATTCGTGATACCATCAAAGCAACTGTAGTAGAAGACATCAAAGGGAAATATGACATTGATCAAAATGAATCTTTAGAAGATGTTATTGCCAAATTAACCGATGAAATGCTAAAACATGCTGCTAATATGGAATTTGAACAAGCCGCTGAATTGCGTGATAAAATCAAGGAACTAGAAAAATACCAATCTGAATCATAAAAAAAGAGTTATTTTCTTTCTTTCAAGAAAATAACTCTTTCTTATCCTATTTTTTTCTTAATCAATTTTAAACGTGAAAAATCTTCTCTTTCCTTTTCCTCTAGTGTTTCTTTAATCTTCTTAGCCACATTTTCATCACGAGGAATAATAATATTTTCAAGTGCATTGGAACGTGTTTGTACCTTCATAATACTAGTTTCCAATCGACTAACCGTATTTTCCAGCTCAGCTAACTGAATCAATTTTTCCTTTATCTCATAAAATTGAACCACTGATTTATCAAAGGAAATGGTGGTATGATGAAAACCATAATTCAACTGGTCTTTTGACTCTGTCTTGTGATACACAATCGATGGTATTTCAACACCCATAACCGTCTTATATTTGATATCGATACTGTTCTCCTTTGGAATTTCCTCAGCAATATCATGAATAAGATTAAACCCCATATCAATATTGGCTTGCTGAAATAAATCCATAGCCTCCATTAACATTTGATCAACGGTATTTCGTAGATCTTTGGCTTGTTGACGGTACTTTTCCTTTTCTTTCATTAAAATTAGACGCTTTCTTTCGAGTAATTCTCTTCCTTGTTTGGATAAACGAATTGACTCTTGTATCTTTAGTAAATTACTTTTGGTTGGTAAATATTGATTCGACATTTCTTCCTCCCATATCTAGGCATTTTACTCAAATTTATCCCATTCACTCTTTGGTAGGATGCCCAAAATTTCAAGTCCTAAATCCAAGGTTTGCTCAATGGTTCTTCTTTCATCACTGTCTTGCTCAATAAATCGTTTTTCAAATTCATCACCAAATTTTAAATAAAGACGATCCATATCAGATAAATCATTTTCTCCTAGAACTTTTGCTAAAGCTCTTACATCTTGCACTTTAGAGTAAGAAGAAAATAGCTGATCTGCAATTTTTTTATGATCTTCTCTGGTATAATCCTTTCCAATACCATCTTTCATCAATCGTGAAAGAGAATCCAAGACACTAACAGATGGTTGTATTCCCTTTTGGAATAATTCACGTGATAATACAATTTGCCCCTCTGTGATATAACCGGTTGTATCTGGTATTGGGCTAGAAATATCATCATTTGGCATGGTTAAAATTGGAATTTGTGTAATAGATCCTTCTTTTCCATCGATCATACCTGCCCTTTCATAAATAGAAGCCAAATCACTATATAAATAGCCTGGATATCCTTTTCGACTTGGTATTTCTCCCTTTAAAGAAGAAATCTCTCTTAGTCCTTCTGCATAAGCAGTCATATCTGTTAATACCACCAAAACTTGATAGCCTAGGTCAAAAGCCAAATATTCAGCACAAGTTAAAGCCACTTTTGGTGTCAAAACTCTTTCAATAGATGGTTCATTGGATAAATTCTGAAAAATGACAACTTTTGATAAGGTTCCACTTTCCTCAAAACTCTTTCGGAAGAAATCTGCAGTTTCATATTCCACTCCCATCATGCCAAATACAACAGCAAATTTACCTTCTCCCGTAATATTAGAATCACGTATGATTTTTTCGGTTAATTCATTGTGTGGCAATCCACTGCCAGAGAAAATCGGTAATTTTTGTCCACGAATCAAGGTAAATAGCCCATCAATCGTTGAAATGCCGGTTTCAATGTAATTTCTAGGATATTTTCGAGAGACTGGATTGATCGGACTACCATTGATATCTCTTTTTACGGTGGAATGAATTGGTCCCAATCCATCAATTGGTTCGCCATAACCATTGAAAATTCTTCCTAACATATCTTCTGATAAGTTTAATTCCAATGGTCTTCCTTTTAATATTGTTTTGGTTCCCCTTAAATTAACGCCATTACTCCCTTCATATACCTGTATAGCTGTTACCTTTTCATCCAATACAATAACATTTCCTATACGAACTTCTCCATTATTTAAAACTAATTCTACTTGCTCATTAAAAGAAATATCCTTCGGTGTCTGAATATAGACCAATGGTCCATTGATTCTTTCTAATCCAATGTATTCCGTTTTCAAAGTATCTCATCCTTTCTTTGATTAAATATGGTCACGATATTCTTCCTCTAATTTTTTCAATCCATTTTTAAATTTTTCATCAATTTTATCAAATTTCTGCAATTCATCGTTTTTGATATTGTATTTTAATTTTGCAAATTCTTCAAAATAGCCCAGTTCATTGATGGCTGAAATAGGAATTCCCTTTGCAATTAGTTTGGAAGCATTTTTGTATAAAAGTAAAATCGTTTGCATCATGCGATACTGTTTCTCCATAGGCACATACGTATCAATTTCATCCATTGAATTTTGTGCTAAAAAGCCACTTCGAATAGCCTGGCAAATTTTCAAAATCAATTTTTTATTATCCTGCAAAACATCTTGTCCTACTACCTTTGAAATTTCAATTAAACCATTTTCTTCGCTTAAAAGTTCTAACATTTCTCTTCGATTTTCATAAAAATCCAAACTAATATGGGATAAATACCATTCTTCTAATCGTTGGGCATATTCACTATAACTAATCATCCAATTGACTGCTGGATAATGTCTCTTGTAGGCTAAATCTCTGTCCAAAGCCCAGAACACGTGAATAAAACGTTTGGTGTTTTGTGTAACTGGCTCTGAAAAGTCGCCTCCCTGTGGTGAAACAGCTCCAATAATGGTAACAGAACCTTTGGTTCCATTATAGTTTTCAACCATACCAGCTCTTCCATAAAATTCAGATAAACGAGATGACAAATAAGATGGAAAACCTTCTTCTGCTGGCATTTCTTCAAGTCTTGCAGATATTTCACGCAAAGCTTCTGCCCAACGTGAGGTAGAGTCTGCCATAATGGCTACATGGTATCCCATATCACGATAATATTCTGCAATGGTAATACCTGTATAAATAGAAGCTTCTCTAGCTGCCACCGGCATATTAGAAGTATTCGCAATCAAAACGGTTTTCTCCATCAAAGGTCGATTGGTTCTAGGATCCAAAAGTTTTGGGAAATCCTCCAAAACCTCTGTCATTTCGTTTCCTCTTTCACCGCATCCAACATAAACAATGATATCAGCATCGCTCCACTTAGCCAATTGATGTTGCAAAACGGTTTTGCCAGTACCAAATCCACCAGGAATAGCAGCTGTTCCACCTTTGGCAATTGGAAATACCGTATCAATAATTCTTTGTCCTGTCATCAATGGTTCATTGGAAATCAATCTTTTTTTGTAATCTCTTTGATTACGAACAGGCCATTTTTGAATCATTGTAACATCCTCTATGTTTCCATCTTCGTCCTTCACCTTTGCAATCACATCGTGAATCGTATATTCACCTTCTGGTTTCATTTCAACAATTTCAACTTTTTTGGCATTCGGATACATGATTTTGTGCATCACACTTGCTGTTTCCTGTACTTCTCCAATAAAATAACCTTTTTGTAAAACGTCTCCTACTTTGGCAATTGGGGTATAGGACCATCTCTTTTCTCCATCGATAGATTCCACACGAATTCCTCTGGAAATAAAATCGCCTTCCCTTTGTTTTAGTTCTGATAAAGGTCTCTGGATTCCATCGTAAACATTTCCTATCATACCAGGTCCCAAGGTTAAGGAAAGAGGAGCTTGTGTGCCTTCTACTTTTTCTCCAATTCTCAATCCTGTTGTATCTTCATATACCTGTATCGTAGCCTGTTTTTGATCCAAATTGATGACTTCCCCTAAAAGTTTTAAATCGCCTACCAAAACAATTTCGTGCATGGCAAAATCGCCATCACCACGTGCCATAATAACGGGTCCATTGACTTTTGTTATATATTTTTCTTCCATTTGATATCCTTTCTTCCTGATAACTTTTATGCTTCCATCTTCTCCTGAATTAAGCTTTTAATTGTGTTATCAATCATGACATTTGATATTTTATGAAAACATTGACACCCACCGATCCAACGATTCGGAATCGTAGCAAGTTCAATGTCAGGAAATACCTGTTTTATATCATTAGCATATTTTTCATTATCTTGTTCTGTAATTGAAATTTTCACAAAATGATGACCGTTCTCATCACCATTTGTTTTTTCAATAGCAGAACGAATATTTTTTAGTAAAAACTCTCGATATTCTTCTGTTTGCACAAAATTTTTCATTTTCTCTTCTATTGCCTGTATACATGCTTTTCGAATATCATTTTGCTTTTCCAAAAAGGCTACCTTGGCTTCTTTGTCGATTTCAAATTTTTGTGAATTAAACTTTTTTTCCAAACGTTTCAATTCTCTTTGCAAGCGGAAATTTTGTTTTTTTTCATATTCATCCATTTGTTCTTGTATTTCTTGTTCCATTTTTTGATCGATTTGTTGACTCATTTCATTGGCTTCCTGTTTTGCTTGCATAATACAATCTTCACGCAGTTCTTCTAACATTTCTTTTGGCTCATCCATCTGTTATCACTCCTGTCTTTGGTAATTTAACAAACAAAGGAATATTCTGTTTTTTTTCTATTTTTTTAATTTCTTGTTCGATTGTTTGATATACAGTGTCTGTTAAAATAATGATGCCATAATCCTGACTTTTCGTTAAAGCTTCAATTTTTTCTAGAATTTTATTTTTTTCCTGTATGACTTCATATTCAATTCCTGTTAGGCGAAGGCCTAACGCCACATCCACTGTCTCACTAATACAAAACATTTTCATATCTTCACACATTCCTACTATATTTGATTTAAAATCATGATAGAAATAATCAAACCATAAATAGCAATACCTTCAGCTAGTCCAACGAATATAATGGTTTTTCCTAATAATTTTGGATTTTCACTAATAGCGCCAACAGCACTAGAACCAACCGTTGCAACTGCTATACCAGCACCTACGCAGGCAAGACCAGTTGACAAGGCAACTGCAATTAAACCAAATCCTTTGTTATTATCTGCTTGCTTTTGAGTGGTTGTCTCATTTTTGGTTTCATTTGTCGTTGTGTTTTCTATCTGTGTGCTAGAAGCAGTTACTTCATTTTCATCAACCGCATTGATTGCACTGACATTTCCTGTTGTATTCGTCTTAGTGGTGTTTTTGTTGTTAACAGCATACACCGCTGTTACGGTAAGTCCTATTAAAATTATAACAATACATATCATACTAAAAAATTTTTTTGACATTTTAAATCTCCTCTTTCTCTATATTGATTGGTTCGTATTCCCTACCATCTCCCGCATAAAATCTGCTAAATAATTCATAATATTCTAGTCTTAAGACTTGGATAGATACGATTAAACCTTCTAAGGCAATGACTAAGATATTTCCTATCACGTCAACTGCTAAATTTCCAACCATTCCTAGCATATTCGCTAAGATATAAACAGCCATACAAAGGCCAACGTGGTTGATAGCAAACGCTGCTAATCTGACAAAAGATATAGTGTTGCTAACAAAAGATAAAAGCATTTCAAACATTTCGAAGAATTTTTCTACCCATGAAATTTTGACTTTTTTCTTTTTTCTCCAACCATCAAACTTGTCTTTGAATAATATCAAAACCAATGGGATTATCAATAAAGTAGCAATAATACCAAATGAAACATTTAATTTTCCATTCATAGCAAATCCCACAATGGTTGCTAAAGCAATGATATAAAATAGCATACCAGCTAAGCCATTGGAATCAAATAAGATTTTCAAAACATCCTTATTTCTTGCTGCATTGATCATATTTAAAATCATCGCAATTAAAATAAGAATAACACCCATACTAATACCTGCTATTAACATTGTCTGGATATTTTCCATTGGGCTGATTAACAGATGGGGAATCACATCTTCTTTTCCAAATACACTTCCATAAAGGAATCCAAATATAATAGCTGAAACTCCTCCACATGCCAGAATTGGTCCTAATTTTGAATGACGCTTTTTCCATAAATACAAAGCAACTAGTAACAAAATAGCTCCATGTCCAACATCGCCAAACATAAAACCAAACATAATAAAGGCCGTAATGGCTACAAATTTAGTTGGATCCAATTCTGTATAATTAGGTAAACCATACATTTTAATGATTTCCTCAAAAGGTTGAAAAATCTTTCCATTTTTTAGTTTGGTTGGTGGAATGTTTTCTACTTCATCATGTGACTTTACCACATAATCAATTTCCTTTTCCTGTTCTAATTTTGGAATCATCCTATTCAAATTTTCGACTGGTAACCAACCAACTATATAAAAATTGCCCTTGTTATCATGTGCCATATATTTTTTGACATTGCTAATTTTGATATATAAATTGATTTTTTCATAGATTTCTGTTAAATGTAAAGAATACTGATTCTTAGCAATTTTAAAAGACTCTTCTGCCTTGCGAATTTCCAATTTATTTTGGCTTAATCTTTCCCTTGCTTTTTCGAGATATTCCGCCGGAATTCCATCAATATCATCCGCTAGCCAAATTCTTTCAAACTTTGCAATATTGAAAAAGCTGTCAACCTCTTTGCTGTAACTGTCTCTTATACACATCTCCGAGCCCACGAGACCGAGGCTGATCT
>CAMCHB010000007.1 GCA_945874585.1 uncultured Clostridium sp.
TTTCCACATGAATACTTTGTGGTACATAACCAATTTTTAAATTTTGGTATTTCTCATCTTTTTGATTGAAAAATTCGATGGTTCCTGTGTGTTTTATTTCGCCTAATATGGCTTTTAGCAAGGTGCTTTTTCCTGCCCCATTTTTTCCTATTAAAACTGTTAACTCTCCACAATGGATATGAATGCTAACATTCTTTAAAATTTCATCTTGTCCAAATTTTACGCCAATATTTTGCATTTTTATGCAGTGAAATCCACAAGCTGAACTCTTTTCCACATTGCTCACCTCATTTTATTTTTGAAAAATATTTTTTAGGAGCTGATAATTTTCCTTCATCGTGTTGATATAGGCGTCTTTATCATCCTTATTTTTCTTATCTCCTGTTACACCAGAATCTAAGGTATATATTTGTGCTCCTGTTTCCTTTGCAATTAGTTTGGCATTGGTTTGATTATCATTTTTATCAACAAAAATTGCTCTAATGTTTTTATCTTTTACTTGTTGAATCACATCTGTTAATGCACTACCAGATAAGGTGCTTTCTTCGTGTTCTGTATAAACAGGAACAATCTTCAATTCTACATCATCTAATAAATAAGCAAGTGCTTCATTGCAAGATACTACATAGGTTTCTTTGGTTACTTCATATCTTTGCTTTTCCAAATCGCGTATTTTATCACTATATTTTTCAGCATTTGCTTCGTATTGTTCTCTATGAGCTGGATCATTGGCTACTAAATCGTTTTTGATTTGTTCAATTTGCTTTAAGTAATTATTGGTATTGTTCCATACATGTCCATTGATTTCATCCCCATCTTTGATCCAATACAAATCTGCTTTTGATGTATCTGAAATGGCCAAATCGGTTCTATTTTGTGTGATTTTATCCATAAAGTTTTCTACGCCAGCTCCATTCATGACAAACATATTAGCTTTTTCGATCTTACGCAAATCCTTTGTTTTTAAAGTATAATCGTGTAAACATCCCACTGCTGTATCTGTCATATTTTGCACCTGTACATCCTCTATACCATCACACAAGTTTAAGGCTATCACATACATAGGATAAAAAGAAGTTACCACACGGTAAGAATACTCCTTTTGTGGTTTAGCACATCCTGTTAATCCTATCAATAGAATGAAACACAATCCAATCCAAATTCCTAATTTTATAAACTTTTTCATACGATTTCTCCTTTTCTTTTGCTTAATTTTCAATATTTCTAGTAAAATTTTAACACCCATTTCCCTGAAAATCAAGCCAACTGTGTTCATTTCTTTATTTTCATATGTTTATTTTAAGCTCTTGCTATGCTTAAACAAAATTGGCTACCGCTTCTCCTCAAAAAGTTTCTAGGAGTGATAGAGAATTTTAACAAGCCAAAGGAGATAGCCCTACACGACTATCTCCTCTTGGTTTGGATCTATTTTCTATTTTTTGATTTGTCTTTTACGAATGATAACAATTGCTCCTCCTACAACAGCAAGTGCTGCAATTGTTCCTACCAAGATCCAGTTGGATTGGTTGCTACCAGTTGGAGGGGTAATAATGACTTCTTCTGTATAATCAGAATCGTTTTCTCCTCCAGGTGTTGTTTCATAAGGTCTCTTATTTCCTGGAATATTATCTTTTCTACCAACTAGGTTTGTGAATTGAATGGTTTCTGCCACATTGTTGTATGATAAATCTTCTTGATCATCTGCAGAAGAAATTGTCTTTGTTAAGGTTAAATCAACACTTGCTGATTCACCTGGTGTTAATGGTTTACTTGCTAATGTATCATTGATAATAACTTGGCTAACCGGTTTTTCTTCTCCTTTTGCATTTTTATAAGCCACTGTCATACTACTGTCTAAGTATCCATTTTTCTTCATTTCTTCTACATTCTTTAGATCGGTATTTTCTACTAACTTCCATCCTGGATTTGTCTCTTCTTTAAAGACTAAACTATTATCCACGTAATCCATAATCTTATCAATTGATGTTGTTACGATACGATCAGAAGAACTTTCTTTGCCGGTATAATAGGTTTCGCCAACACTATTTTCATTGGCTCCTGTTGTATCAATTTCACCGGTATTGGTTACGGTAATCTTATATTGAATTTCAACATTGGCACCTTGCATCAATTCTTCATCCATGTAGATGTGAATTTTACCTTGAGTTGTATTGTTATTTTTTACCCAGTTAACATTTTTGTTTAATCCCTTTTGTGTATCCACTACTGGATTACCATTGGCAAGTGTTACCTTGATACCTGCGATTTCTTTGTTTAATGTCACATCATTGTTTGGTCTATTTTCAAGTCCAAAGTCGATATTTGGAATGGTATAATCAAATGTTTCATAACCATTTGCCTCTGTACGATCGTATTCCACTTGTACTTTAATTTTAGCTGTATCAGCATACATCCATGTGTTTTGGATCAATTCTTGATACAAATCTTGTTTTTGATTTTCGGTTGCGTATAAAACATCACCAATATTAAATTTCATGACTTTTGAATATTGGATAACTGCTAATCTTCTAGCTTCATTATCTTTGGCATCAGAAACTCGACTCTTCATCAAATCCTGATTTCTTAAATCAAGCCATTCTGCATTGATATTTTCTCCTTTATGGTATGCCGTAGACTTGTAATCCTGTCCATTATATGATTTCTCGTTGTTGCCTGGTAAAATTGTTTTTTCTGTATCACCATATTTGAAACGAACAATAAAGTTTCCTGGGATAAAGTCCTTGAAAATGTATTGTCCTTTTTCATTTGATACATTTCCATTCATGACTTCACCACATTTTCCATCTAAGACTTTTCCATCGCTGTTAACATATTGATAAGCACCTTCACCAGTTGCCATTTCTTTCCAAATATATTCATATTGCTTACCATCTGCTCCATCAACAAGTTCTACTAATTGAACAGTAACACCGTTTACTTTTTTCTCGTTTGCATCCATAATGCCATCGCCAACAACTTGTTTTGTACTCAACGTTTTGGTTCTTTCATCTTCCCATACAAAACCATTCATGGTTCTTTCTTCATTTTCTCCCATCTTAATGTGAATGGTTGGTGCAGAATCTGAATCATCTTCCTTGGTTGCATTATCATAAGGATTTAAATTGCCTGGTGCAGAATCGTGATCAACTTGTCCCGTTGGTTTGTTCTTTCCATTATTGGTTTCAAAAGTTGAGAAACTATTGATTTCAACAAAATTACTCTTTTCTCCTAAAGCAATCGCACGATTAGCATCTTTGTTTACTTCAAATGTAACATATACATAAACTTCTTCGCCAGATTGTAATACAACATCTTTCAAATCGGTTGTATACATAACATTTAAGCTGCTTCCTGCACGGTCTGTATTGGTTTGATATTTACCTGTTGCATTCCATGTAAGATTTCCTTTTTGTCCATTGCTTGTTTCATAATATGATTTTTGTGCTACGACTTTGTTTTCTTCTACTCCATCTGCATTTTGAATTGGTAAAGTTAAATCATCGTTTATTACATGGTATGTATTATCATAATAGTCTACCAATTCATTGATGGTTCCAGCAGGAATACCACTTTGGTTTCTAACTGTCATCTTATAGGTAACAAAAGTTTTCAATTCTTGATCTTCAGATTTTGTTCCCTTGATTTCGTCAGCTGATACATTTAAGTCATTCTTTTTGTAATCATCAATACGATAATTGTAGTCAGATTTGTAAATTTCACGGTTATAATAAATATTGTTGTAATTTGGAGAATTCTTTACCGTAATATCAAATCCATCCATATTAGCTCTTGCATTGTATTGATAAGTCATTTCTTTTTTGTTAATGGTTAATTTGGCTGCACTAACATCCTTGGTTAATGCGAAATCAGCTTCTGGTCTTTTCTTTAAGCCTAAATTGATATAATTCAAATATTTATAATTTGCTTCATAAACATGATTATCAATTTGTTTGTCTTCACTGTTGTTGGTGTATCTTTCTGTGAAAGGATATACCACTCCTGTTGTTGCTGTATTAACTGTCATGACAAACTCTGGTTTTACATGTCCTTGTTCATCTGTTGTAACCAAAGTAGAAGTACCATTTTCCGTTTTATATGTTAAATCTGCTGTTTTGTTTCCATTTACATCTCTTGCTGTACCATAGCTGGTGTCTGCTGTGTTTGCTTTGCTTGCATCTCCACTAATTTCATAGAATTTAGCATTGAAACTATCTCTTGCTTCTGTTGTTTCTTCTGTCTTAGAAGAAATAGCATACTTGGTATCATCTGGGTTGTTTTTATACTCCTCTACACTACCATTGGCAAAGGCCTTTGTGGTTGTGTAGGTCATACCATCGTACTCAAATGCCACATCATATTGTCCCATTGGAACTCTTGTGAAATAATATTCACCACCATCGTTTGTATAAACAGGGTTTTCCTTTGCTGTTGCTAATTCTGTTGTACCTTTTTTATAAAGTGTTACTTTTACATTTGGAATACCTTTTTCTGGTGTTCCATCATTTTGGTTACCAATCAATCCATCAAATTGACTTTCCTTGCCTGTCTGTGTATCTTCCCATACCACACCAGATAAACGAATGGTTAAAGTTAAATCTGGATTATCAGGATAGTCTGGATAATCTGGTGTTTCTGGCCAAGTAGGCCAATAATGATAATTAGATCTACCATATCCTGGCCAATTCATAATGCTTGGAATAGCTGGTACATATGGTGTATCTGGAATTGTTGTTGGTGTTGGTGTAATATCCAATCTTCCTGTTGTTACATTTCTTTCTGCCTTAATTGTCATGGCTAATTTCTGTGAAGTTAAACTTCTGACATTTGCTTTAATTCTGTAATTATCACGAATTTCGTGTGCACTGGTAAATCCATGTTTACAAGGTTGCATATAAGAACCACCGACTCCATCTGGTACTGATTTTGCTTCATTACACATATGAGAATCGAATTCCACATTCCAGTTAACCTGTTTGTAAATACCATCCATGTCCTCATAATCTGCTACAATATTGGTATCGTAATAATCTACTTCTATCATAGAAATTTTACGAATGTTGTTGTTGGCACATTGGGTTCCATCCAATACAATGTTAAATTCTTCACCACTATATGGGTAGTTGAAAAATTCACTTCCAGTTGTACCATAATCTTCATCACCTGCAAGTCTTGCTTTTCTTGTATTACTGTGTTCTGCATCATAGGTGATTTTCCAGAAACTTTTGTTGATTTCTTTTCCATCTTGATCGTATAATTTTATTTCTTGAATACCACCAAAATTTTGCTTCTCACGATTACCAATCTTAGCAAAACCTCTTTCATATTTTAATGCAAATGGTCCTGCAATGATTTGATCTTTGGTCTGATCAAAAGAAACATCTCCTACGTTAATTTTATAAGTAGAACTAAATCCTCCAGATGCTTTTAATCTTTGCTTATATTCTTGAAATGCCATTGCTTCTTGTGCCAAATCATTCATCCCTACTCCATTGTTGCCAAGCACTGCCCATAACGCATTTTGTGCTTCTCCATTTTGTTTATCGTAATTGTAAGGAAATTGGTATAATACATAGGCAATTGCCCAATCGCTATCAACGCCAGCTTTTTTTCGAACGACATTATTATATTTGGCTAATGATTCACTGGTTGTGCTCGAAGCTCCTGGTTCACCACTTAAAGGAATCGTTTGACCTTGAAATGGATCTATTACCTTTTGATCAATATTTCCGATTTTTACTCTTGTGTTTTCTTCTCCTGTTAATCTTCCGCCATGTTGTTGACAAAAGACTTCTTTTGTTTTGTTGTATTCTTCAAATGACATATAACCACCAGATGCAAAATCTTTTCCATGTAAAGTATTTTGCTGTGTTACTTTTGTAGAGGAAAAATCCTTTTTGGTAAATCCATCATCTAATGTAATTTGTTGTAATGCCATACTAGGATTCCAAATTGCTACGATAAATGCTAATGTCATGGTGATAATTGCCATTGAAAATATGAAATATTTTTTCTTCATTCTTGCACCCCCCCTAATTATAATATCTTGCCGTCTTTTTCTTCAAAACAGATAAACCGGCTGCTGTTAATAATAATCCAATTAGTATGATACAGGTATACAATACTGCACCACCTGTTTTTACAGAAATAATAACATCGGCTGTTCCTAAATCGTCTTCTCCTTGTGCTCCATTGCCTGGAGTAGAGTCAATATCTTTCATTCCATAATCGTTGTAATCTTCTGCAATTTCAGCTCTGTTGTTAGATACGCCTGTATTCGTTTCTGTCATAGTTTTGGTTAAAACCAATTTTACTTCTTTTGTCTCACCTGGATTTAATACTTGGTTTGCTAGTTCATTGCTGTATACATTACCATTGTTGCCTTGGTACCAATTTGGATTCAAATCTGAACTAAATTTGAAATCACTTGGTAAATAGTCTACTACATTTTTTGCATAACCAGCTACATTGCCTTCGTTGGTTACTTTTAAGCTATATTCGACAATAACAGTTGTGCCTGCTAAACGCTTTCCTGTAATATCTACTTTTGCTAGTTTACTATCATTGTATTCATAAGCTTTGCTTCCTTCTTTATTTTGTACCGTAATTTTGGTTACAGCTTTGTCTAGTTTTAAATCAAATTTATTTTTGTAAACTAATCCCATATCCACATTAGCATAACTGCTATCAGTCAATCGAATGGTATCGGTTACAGCAACTGTTTTTAATTCATTGTTTTCTTTGATATTATTGGTAACCACGTCTGAATTTTGTTGCTCATTTACACCATTTTTCTTATATTCTGTCAAATCATATACATTGGTATCATAATCAAATACAACAATGTAGTTACCGCTTACTAAATTGTCCCATACATAAGATCCATCTTCTCCTGTTTGGATACGCAATTCATTTTGTTGATCATCTTTCACAAACTGACCATTGTCTGCATTCATTAAACGAACCGTTACACCACTTAATAAGGTTTCATCCGTATCTCTTGCTCCATTGTTGTTCGCATCTACCCATACCGTTCCTCTTATTTTATAAGATTTGTTGGTATTATTTAGATTTCCTGTATTGTCTGTTTCCCCGTTATTAGCAGGAGGATTTGGACGATCGTTTGCTTGCTCGATAATGTTCTTTATTTCTTCTGTTTTTATGTCTTGTATATTTTCTCCTGTGATTGTTGCATAGTTGGTAATTTCTTTTTCGTCTACATCATTTGGTAAATTTTTTGCTTCTGCTACAATGGTTAAACGAATGGTTCCACCAGCTAACAAGTTAGTGGTCATTTCAATTTGATTGTTGTATTCATTTAAAGAACCTTCTTGTCCATTGTCCACTGTATAAGATCCGCTTACAAATTTTAATTCATCTGGTAATGCATCTTGAATCTTCATGCTGTTAGCAGATAGCTTGCCTGTATTACTTACTTGAATGGTATAAGTAATACGATATCCTTCTGCTAAATATTCTTTGCTAATATCACTTGAAATGTTTGTCTCTATATTTGGTTTTGCTACTGTGTTAATGGTTTCTGCTGAAACATGTTTGTTAACACCATCTGCTGTAACAGATGTTGTAGTACGAATTTCTTTTTCTGTTTCACCTTCTGCTAATGGAGCCATTGTCACTGAAACTTCTACTCTTTTTGTTTCTTGTGCTTGCATGGTGCCTAAATTCCATGTAATTTTACCACTCGCTTGATCGTATTGAGCAGGTGTTCCATCTTCCCAATTTCCAGTACTTTCATTATAGTTCTGAATATTTGCTTTTTCATAAATTGTTCCATCTGGTAACATTTTTTCTGCTACTACGTTGTTTTGTGTTTGATTGCTCGTGTTTTGAATATCTATGGTATAAGTCATTTCTTGCTTTTCTGCTAATAAAGTATTTTTATCAACACTGGCATTTTCTTGTAAGTTAAAATAAGCTTTTTCAATTGAATTTCCAGTGCTTTCACTTGTCAAAGATTTTTCCAAATCTTGTGCTGTTAATACCACTTTATTAACTGCTATACTTCCTGGCACTTCTTTGACTTCCTGTGATGCTGTGATTTTGCTATTTTCATCTACCTGATAAAGTTGATAACTACCTTTAGCATCATCATAAACCAAAGAATAACCTGGAACTTTTCCAAATCCCTCTAGATGATTTTCATAATAGTTGATAATGCTTGGCAATTTTTGAACAACTGCCTCATATTCCTTTTGTACGGTTTCTCCTATTCCTAAATGATCTATATTCCATGTAATATAAGATTGTCCATTTTCTTGTTGTGTTTCTGGATAAATATAACCACTTTTTACTTCGCCATAATTACCAGATCCTTCTTGGTATTCTGCATATTTTAAGAAAGCTGGAATATAATCTTTTGCTTGTACGTTTTTAACTTCTTCTTTTCCTGTGTTTGTAATAGAAACTGTATATTTCACCATTTGTCCTTCTTGGATTGGTTGTCCCTCTCCTACTGAAATATTCTGGTCTATTTTTAATTTAGGTCCTTCTCTTGTTGTTAAACCAACTGGATCTGCTTCTGCTACAAAGGTTTGTTCACCCAATTCTGATTTTTCCGTATAAGCTACACCAAAAGCACCATATAGTTGATTTCCATGTTCCAAATTAGCTGGTATCTCAAAATCATAAGCAAATGAAATACTGCTACCTGGTTGCATTTCATAAGAATCACATACTACCATGTAAGATTTGATTTTACTCCAATCTGCTGGATTCTGTGTCCATGCATTTTGTTGATTTTTCAAATCTTGTGTTGCTTCTCCATTTTCTGAATAATAGATTTGTACTTGATTTTCAGCAATTCCTTGTGCTGTTAATTGACTTTTTAAAGTTGTTGAAACTGTTGTTCCTAAATCACGATTTCCAAATACCGTTCGGTTTCCTTGGAATGGAATTCTTCCGATGGCTGTAATATGGTTACATACATCTCCTGTATTATTCATAAATGTAACATTCATTTTAGCTGTTTTGGTAGTATCATATACACCAATTTTATCGGTTACACTTCCTTGTGCAACTGACATAATGCTTTTTCCTGTTGATTCGTATTGACTTATTTGACTAATAGCAACCATTCCAGCTGGGGCTGAAAATGTAACAGGTGTACTAGCTTCTCCTAATGTTTGATTCTCAGCATTTGTTGTATTTGCATATTGAATTGCATTTGGGTTGTAATAATACATTTGAATGCTATCTTCTTTGTTTGGTGTTAAGATTTTAGCTTTCATATCTGTATTTAATAAAATATTGGTACCTTTTGAAATGCTACCTGTACTAAAGCCATTTTGCATACCACTCAATCTTATTTGAAGTACTGTTTTTCCATTTTCCTTTTGTTTTTGAATATCTGCTATTTTTAATTGATCATCGTATAAAATATTGGCATCTTTTACTTGAACATCTTCTATGTATTCTGGTAATTCAATTTTAAAAACTGGATTAGCATATAAATCGGTTTCTTCTCGAGCATTATCAAGTGCAATCTTTAATTCTACATTTTCATTGTTCACAATGGTTGATAGAGTATCACGATTGATTGAAATTTCTGCATTGGTACTTGTTTCTGTTAAACGAATTTCTGCTATTTTATCTGCTGTTTGCTCTTCTTTTTCCGTTTTGTTTTCCACAAGCTTTACACTACTCTTGATTTGCTGGAATGTTTTGATTTGTTCTTTACGATAAGGTAAATCAGCTGCAATTCCCTTTTCTACCGTAAAGCATAAGCTTCCTTCTGCAACTGGTTGTGTGGTTTTTATAACCAATTTTCCGGTTGTTGTATCAAAAGAATCCACTTTATATTGACCATCTTGCGTTTTGGTTTGAGAATTGATGGTAGCCAATGTGTTCCCTTGCTCGTTCTCAATTGTAATTTGACCATTTTCTCCTAATATTTCTTCAAAATTGATTTGAGAAATAGAAAGTGCTTTATCATATATATAATTTTTGTTTTCAATTGTTGTTGGATATACCACACCATTGTTATCGATAAAATTATCTCCTGATTCTTTTACGGTAATACCATTTGAATTGGTAGGATTGGTGATATCGATTTGCCATTTGGTATGATAAATGGTTTCATATTCTTTTTTGTCTCTTTCTACATTCGCATATAATTTACCTTTGCTTAGTTCATTTTCTTGTGTTTGCACTTGTAAAGAAAGCATGCTACCAAATGTTTTTGAAAAAGTGAAATTATGTTGATCTTCTCCTGTTATGGTTTCGCCTGTATACATTTGCATGTTTACTTGTGCTTTTGTCTGCCAAATATGAGTAGCATTTTCTGCAAAGGCATCAATTGGATATACACAATCGATCCAATAAGAATCGGTTCCTTTTCCATTCCAAATGTTACCCTCTTTTTCTTTGTTTTGTACGGTTATGCTCACACTTTGTGACTGGCTATCATATTGTACATTATTCTCTTTTTGTGTCATATTTTCTACTGTTGTTCCATTGGTCAATTCCGCACTTTGCACAATTGCTTGCACTTTCTCTGGTTTTACACCTTGGATGGTTGGTACGGTTACCTTTAATTGAGTTTCTTGAATTGGTAATTGTTTATTTTCTAGCCCAACAGATACTTTTTCACGAACCATCCATTTGCGTACCCCATTTTCTTGGAATGTTGTATAGGTAACAGGTTCTTGCTGAATTGTGACTTTAGAAGTTCCTATGAATTTAACATTGACTTGAACTGTTTTTTCAAATGGATTCTCTCGTCCACTTTTATCCACATAAGTTCCCTTTAAAGTAACTTGGCTTGTTTTTTGTAAATCCGTTTGTGCTATTTTTTCTGTTAAATTAGCTTGGATAGAAGCAACCAATTGATGTTCGGTATTGGCTTCTAATTGTTTCAATGTTATGGTTTGATCTTTGTTGTTTTGTACCATACCAGAATCATCTTCTATTTTTTCAATTTGATAATTATTCTGATTCATTTGAATGGTTGCATCTTTTAGGTAACCTTCTTTTACTGCAAGATTCATATACAGTTTGGCACTTTCCCCATTGACATCATAAATAAGATAATGCGTTTTTCCATTATCTTTTAAGAAATAAGTATCAAATTCGATATTTTTATTCATTGTCTTCTCATTTTGTGTATCCAAATTAGATTCCACAGCATAAGAAACTAATGTATTACCAACCACTAAAAAGTTGGTAAATGTTAGTGCTATAATTAGTAAAACAGCTAACATTTTGTTCACCCATTTTACTTGATGTGCTTGATTAAGAAACATTCTAATTCCTCCTATAATATTTTTTATCTCCTTTTGTATTTCTTTTGTAAACTCTTTCCCTCCTATTATCTCACATTTTATCGGATATTTCCACTGTTTTTGATTAAAATATGTAAAATTTATGACATTTCCATGACACGTTTGTAATGTTTGACATATTTCTGAAATATGAAGTTTACCTTTGTCATATTTTACCTTTTTATTTTTTCTTCTATTCTTATCATACTCTTTTTGCGGTGTTATGTCAACTTTTGGTCTAACTTTTTCTTTATGATAGTCAAAAAAATAGATAGAGCATCGAAATACTCTATCTATTTTTATCGGATACTATCTTAGTTCCTCATTATTTTTTCATAAATTTACGAATCACGATGATGCCTACTCCTGCAATTGCTAATATACCAATTGTAATGGCAACATATGTCATAGACTTATTACCACCAGTTGGTGGTGTGATGATAACTTCTTCTGTATAATCAGAATCATTTTCACTTGGTGTGAATTCATATGGTTTCTTATTTCCTGGAATATCATCTTTTCTACCAACTAAGTTGGTGAATTGTAAAGTCTCAGCAACATTGTTGTAGGTCAAGCTTGTTTGTTCATCTGATGTAGAAATTGTCTTCGTCAATACCAAATCAACACTTGCAGATTGACCTGGTTGCAATGGTGTTTTGGCTAAAGATTCTGTCATAATAATCTGACTTACTGTCTGTGGTTCATTTTTAGCATTTTGATACATAATATTCAAATTACTATTTAAGTAGCCATCTTGCTTCATTTGATCAATGCTCTTCAATTCCGTATTTTCGATCAATTTCCAATCAGGGTTTAAATCTGCTTTGAAAACTAAACTATTATCAACATAATCAATTACTTTGTCCACGGTTGTTGTAACCACACGATCGTTTCCATTTGATTTACCGGTGTAGTAAGTTTCACCAACGCTGTTATCATTAGCTCCTGTAGTATCTACTTCGCCTACGTTCTTAACGGTAATTCTATAGTTAATCTGAACATTAGCACCCTGCATAATTTCTTCGTCCATATAGATATGAATTTTTCCTTGTGTTGTCTTAGTATTTGGAACCCAGTTAACATTTTTATTGATACCATTTTGTGTATCAATGATTGTGTTACCATTTGCTAGTGTAACCTTAATACCTAAAATTTGTTTGTCTAATTCCATATCATTCTTTGGTCGATTTTCGATACCAAAGTCTATATCACGAATGCGGTAATCTGTTTGATCAGAACCATTTGCTTCTGCTTGATTGTACTCTACCTGTACTTTAATCTTAGCTGTATCTGCATACATCCAAGTATTTTCACGTAAGGTCTTATACAAAGATTGTTTTTCATTTTCTACTGCATACAATACTTCTGCTATATTATTCTTCATAACTTTTGAATAATTGATAACTTGCAATCTTCTTGATTCATTATCTTTTGCATCAGAAACTTTTGCATTTTGTAAATCTTCATTGCTCAAATCATACCACTCTGCATTGATGTTTTCTCCATTTTGATAAGCAGTAGACTTGTAATCTTGTCCGTTATAAGATTTACCGTTTAGCTTTGGTAATAAAGTTTTTTCTGTATCACCATATTTAAATCTTACAATATAGTTACCTGGGATATAGTCTTTAAAGCTATATTCACCTTTATCTGTCTTGGTTGAGCCATTGACAACTCGTCCACATTGACCAGATAAAACTTTACCATCACTATTGACATATTGATAGCCACTTTCACCTGTTGCCATCTCTTGCCAAATATATTCATATTGTTTGCCATCTGCACCACTAACTAACTCAATTAGCTGTACTGTAACTCCATTGATTTTATTTTCTTTATCTTGTCTAATACCATCACCAACTACTTGAGAAGTTGCTAGTTGTTGTGTTCTTTCATCTTCCCAAACAACACCATTCATTGTTCTTTGCTCACCTTCCATCTTAATATGGATGGTTGGAGCAGAATCAGAATCGTCTTCTTTGGTTGTTGTATCATATGGATTTAAGTTACCTGGTGCAGAATCTCTATCCACTTGACCAAGTGGTGAATTCTTACCAGAATTATTAGCAAAGGTTGAGAAACTGTTAATCTCAACATAATTGCTCTTCTCTCCTAAGCGAAGTGCTCTATTGGCATCTTTTTGTACTTCAAATGTTACATAGACATATAAATCTTCACCAGATTGCAATACAATGTCTTGTAAATCTGTTGTATACATGACATTTAGCTTTGTTCCGGCTTTATCAGTATCGGTTTGATACTTGCCAGTATCTTTCCAAGTGATGCTACCGGTTTGTCCGCCACTTGTCTCATAATGAGATTTAGCAGCTACAACTTTGTCAGTTGCCTCTGTTGTATCTTTGTTTTGAATGTTCAAATGAACATCTTCATTGACTACTTTATAAGTACTATCATAGTAGTCTACCAATTCATTCACCGCTACAGCTGGTATCTCACTTTGGTTACGAATAATCATTTTGTAAGTAACAAAAGTTTTTAACTCTTGATCCTCTGATTGAATTCCTTTCAAAGTTGAACCTGCAACGTTTAAATTGTTGTTTTTATAATCATCAATACGATAATTATAATCAGATTTATAGATTTCTCTATTATAAGCTATATTGCTGTAACTTGGTGAATTTTTAACATTGATATCAAATCCATCTAAGCCAGCTCTTGCGTTGTATCGATAGGTCATTTCCTTTTTGTTAATGGTCAAAGTTGCTGTGTCCACATCCTTAGAAACTGCAATATCTGCTTGTGGTCTTCTCTTTAAACCTAAATTGATATAACCCATATATTTATAAGTTGTTTCATAAACTTCATTATCAATTGTTTTGTTTTCTGTTTTATCTGTATAACGATCGGTAAATGGATATGCCATTCCCATCTTCGCTGTATTAGCTGTCATAGCAAATTCAGATTTTACATAACCATTTTCATCGGTTGTTACCAAAGTAGAAACTCCATTTTCTGTTTTGTATTCCAAATCTGCTGTTTTATTACCACTTGCATCTCTTGCTGTTCCATGGCTTGTTCCATTGCCAGAAGTATTGGAACTATCTCCACTAATCTCGTAGAATTTATTGTTAAAGTTTTGTCTAGCTTCTGCTGTTTCTTCTGTTTTTGAATCCTTTACATACTTGGTATCATTTGGATTGTTTTTGTAATCCTCTGCACTACCACTGGCTAATACTTTTGTTGTAGTATAAGTCATGCCATCGTATTCAAATCCAACATCGTATTTACCCATTGGAATTCTGGTGAAATAATATTCACCGCCATCATTGGTATACACTGGATTTTCCTTTGCTTCTGCTAATTCTGTTGTTCCATGTTTGTATAAAGTAACTTTTACATTTTTAATTCCTTTTTCTTGTGTACCATCATTTTGTGTTCCAATTACACCATCGTAATTGCTCTCTTTTCCTGTTTGTGTATCTTCCCAAACAACACCAGCCAAACGAAGTGTTACTTCTATATTGTTATCTGGTTTGTCAGGATAATCTGGATAATCCGGATAATCTGGCCATGATGGCCAATTAGAAGAAGGATTTATGATGCTTGGAATAGCTGGTATTTTAACTCTTGTAGGTGATTTCAAAACCGTTGGAATATCAACCCCTCCTGTGTTGGTAGAATCATCCACTTTAATAACACACACTAATTTTTGAGGTGATAATTGTTTCACATTAGCTGTTACTCTGTAATTGGTTTGTACTTGATGAGCTGTTGTATATCCATGTTCGCATGGATTTACAATTTCATTGCCCCAAGCATCTGTATATCTTTGTGCATTGTTACATGTATAGGAATCAGAGTCAACATTCCATGTTACTTCTCGGTATTCTCCGTTTAAATCTTGATAATCTACTACAAAATCTTTGTCATAAAGTTCCACATATAGTTTTGAGATTTTTTCAATCTTCTTTTCTTTACATTTTGTTCCATTTAAAACAATGTTAAATGCTTCTTCACTATATGGATATTGAAAGAATTCACTACCTTGTTGCCCATAATCTTCATCACCAGCAGGTCTTGCTTTTTTGCTATCTTTATGTTCTGCATCATAGGTGATCTTCCAAATAGATTGGTCAATTTCCTTGCCATCTTGGTCATACAATTTCATCGTTTTAATACCACCAAAGTCCACTTTAGCACGATTTCCTATTTTAGCAAATCCTCTGACATATTTAAAAGATACTGGTCCTACAATAATTTCATCTTTTGTTTCATTATAAGATGTATTGCTTAAATCAATTTTATAAGAACCCTTAAATCCTCCTGCTTCCTTTAATTTTTTCTTATAATCTTGAAATGCATCAGCTTCCTTGGCTAAATCATTTCTTTCGCCACCTTGTCCCAAGATAGCCCAAAATGCATTCTGTACCTCTCCATTTGTTTTATCCGTATTCTTTTTAAATTGGCTCATAACATAGGCTAATGCCCAATCCCCATCTTTTCCGGCTGTTTTTCTAACCACATTATCATATTTACATAGAGATTCAGTTGAAGCACTGCCAACACCAGGATCGCCATCTAGTTTGATTTGCTGTCCTTGTCTTGGCCAAATAATTTGTCCTAAATCAAAAGGTCCAATTTTTAGTTCTGTATTTGCATAATCGGTAATACGTCCACCATGCTGTTTACAAAAGATCGGTGGCGTTCCTTTATAAAAAGTGAATGGAACATAGGATCCTGCTTTGAATATTTGTCCCATTATCTCTTGATTAACTCTACTAGTACTACAAAAACCACCATCTGTATAAACGTTACCAGAACTGCTTGTATTCGTTTTTCCATCGTCTAGCTTAATTTCTTCTAAAGCCATACTTTTGTTGGCTTGTGTCATCCAAATTCCAAAAGCTAATACTAAACTTGCACCAAGTCCAATTCCAATTGTTAATAAACTTTTCTTTTTCATCCAACTTCACCTCCTCTAATCCAAATCCTTTAATGTTTTATTTCGAATAATATAAACACCAAATCCAATTAAGAACAAGACTGCGATTGCTACAACTGTATAAGTCACAGCTCCACCTGTTTTAACTGTAATTAAGGCATCTGCACTACCAATATCATCTTCTCCTTGTGCTTTATTACCTGGTGTTGAATCGATATCGGTTAAGCCATATTCGTTGTAAGCTTCATATATTTCAGCTCTGTTGTTGATAACACCTGTATTGGTGTTGGTCATTTTCTTGGTTAATACAATGTTCATTTCTCTTGCTTCACCCGGTTGTAAAACCTGATCTGCTAATGCTGTAGTATACGCATTGCCATCTTTTCCTGCATACCAGCTTGTATTTAGATCTGCATTAAATTCCATACCTTCTGGTAAATAATCTACAATATTCTTTACGTAACCTGGTACATTACCTTCATTTTTTACGGTAATCGCATACTCGATGATAATGGTGCTGCCAGCAATTTTCTTTGCATGAATATCGATTTTTGGTAATGTTTTATGATCATAATTGTAAGCTTTTACACCATCTTTGTTTTGTACTGTAATTTTGGTTACAGATTTTTCAAGAGCTAAGTCAAATTTGTTTTTATTGATTAGTCCCATATCAATATTCGCATAACTGCTATCGGTAATCTTGATGGCATTGGTTACAGCCACTTCTTTGCTTTCTCCATTTTCATTGATTGTACTTGCGATTACATCTGAATTTTGTTGATCATTAACACCCGTTTTGTTGTATTCGGTTAATCCATATTTTCCTGTGTCATACTCAAATACAACCATATAACTTCCAGCTGATAATCCATCAAATACATATCCTCCATCATTACCAGTTGTTACCGTTTTTTCGTTTCCACTGGCATCTGTAATAGCACTACCAGAATTTGCATCAATCAATTTTGCTGTTATACCGCTTAGCAAAGCTTCGCCATCATCTCTTGCTCCATTTTCATTTTGATCTACCCATACGGTACCTCTTATTTTATATGTTTTATTGTTATTTGCATTGGTTCCACTACCATTGCTTGTGTTACCACCATTATTATTTCCTCCATCATCATTGTTTCGATTAGCTTCCTCTGGAGGATTTGGAATAACAGAAGATTGTTCTACTATATTGCTTAGTTCTTCTGTTTTTACGGCATCGAAATTGTCTCCTGTAACATTGGCAAAGTTGGCAATTGCTTTTTCTTGAACATCATTTGGTAAATTTTTAGCTTCTGCCACAATTGTTGCGACTAATTGTTGATTAGCTTGTAGGTTAGCATGCAATTGTACCGTATTATCATCACCTGTAAGTTCTACAGCACTGTCTTGATCAATTTGATAAGTACCTTTTACAAATTTTAATTGTTCTGGTAAGTTATCTACCATTACTAAGTTGCTTGCTGCCATAGCTCCTTTATTGGTTATGGTTATCGTATAAGTAATTTGATCGCCTTCTGCCATATATTCTTTGGTAGAGTTGCTCTTAATGTTAGCTTCTATGACAGGATTTCCAGCTGTATTAACAACCTCTGCTGATAAATGACGACTTACATTATCGGCATAAACTGTTGTGATAGATTTAATTTGTTTTGATCCTTCATTTGCTTTTAATGGATTTACCACTACTTTTAAGCAAATTCTCATGCTTTCATCTTTTGTCATATTTCCTAATTTCCATACAATTCTTCCAGTTGATTCTGTATAAACTGCAAATTGTCCATTGTTCCATTGATCATTGGTTTCATCATAAGTTTGGATATAACCTTCTTTATAAGTTACACCTTCTGGTAATGTTTTTTCTGCTACCACATTGCTTAAGTCTTGCCCACTAATATTTTTAATATCAACGGTATAAATCAATTCTTGATTTTTTTCAAGCAATACACTAGCATCCACATCGGTTTGTTCTTGTATGCTAAAAGAAGATTTTTCAATTTTATTTCCTGCATTTTCATTGGTTAGATCTTTTTCCAAATCTTTAGCTTGTGCTACTACTTTATTGATAGCAGTGGTTCCTGGTACTTCACTTACTTCTTGTTCTGCTACAATTTTTCCATTTTCATCTAACTGACATAGTGAGTAGGTTTTCTTGTCTTGATTGTATAACAATGAATAACCTGGTTTTTGGCCAAATCCTTCCAAATTATTTTGATAATACTCTGCTAAACTTGGCACTTTTTCCACTAATACCGAAAATTCCTTGGCAATCGTTGCACCTGGTGCCAATGTACCAATAGTCCAATCCAAATAGGCTTTTCCATCTTCTGTTTTGGTATCTGGATAAATGTAGCCACTCTTAATTTCTCCATAACTTCCAGATCCTTCTTGGTATTTCGCATATTTCGTAAAGCTTGGAAGATAATCTTTTAATACGACTTTTTCTGCATCACTTTCACCCGTGTTGGTTAGGCGAATCGTATATTTTACAATTTGTCCTTCCTGAATGGTTTGTCCTTCTCCTACGGAGATGCTTTGATCAATCTTTAATTTTGGTCCTTTCCCAGTTGTTAATCCAACAGTATCCGCTTCTGCTTTCAAATTTTGTGAACCAACATCTGATGTTTCTACACACTGCATAGCAAAAGCTCCATAGAAACTATTTTCATGTTCTAGATTAGCTGGTATTTCAAAATCATAAGATAATGTAACCGTACTACCTGCTGGCATTTCATAATTGTTTAATACCACTAAGAATGATTTCATATTTTCTAAACTAGTTGGTGTAGAGGTCCATCCATTGTTAGCATCTGATAAATCACTACTTGCTTCTCCATTTTCTGAATAATAAATTGTTATTTGACTTGGATCAACTCCCTCTGCTGTGATAGCACTCTTTAATTTAGTATCCATGGTAGTCCCCAATTCTTTTCCCTCTAAAATGCTTTTATTTCCTTTGAAAGGGAATCTACCTAGAGCCATCATATTGCTACAGGTATCACCTGTATTGTTAATCAATAATAAATTCATTTTGGCAATTTTAGCGTTTTCATAAATTCCTATTTTATCAACCATACTACCTTGGTTTACAGAAACCACACTTTTTCCTGTGTTGTTATAATTGGTAATTTGATTTACTGCCAACATACCAACTGGTGCTGAAAATTGAACTTTTGTATCGGTTTCACCAAGATTTTGATTGCTATTTTGATTTACATTAGCATATTGAATCGCATTTGGGTTATAATAATACATTTTAATGCTATCGGTTTTATTTGGTGTTAATAATTTTGCTTTGATATCTGTATTTAATACAATATTGGTTCCTTTGGTAAAGGTTCCTGTACTAAATCCATTTTGGGTACCTTCTAATGCTATTTGTAAATAAACTTTTCCTTGATCCATAAATTTTTGAATGTCTTTTATTTTTAAGTGATCATCGTATAAAATGTTAGCTTCTTTTACATTGATATCTTCAATATATTCTGGTAATTCAATGCGGAATACGGGATCTGTATACAAATCTGTTTCTTCACGATTGTTATCCAAAGCTATTTTAATCGCTACATTTTCATTGTTCACGATGGTTGACAAAGTATCTTTGCTTAAACCAATAACTGCATTGGTGTTTGTTTCTGTTAAAGCAATTTTACCAACTTGGCTTCCAACAGAAAGATAATTATCGCCTTGTTTTTGGAAAATTTGAACTTCTTTATCCAAGCTTACAAATTTTTTAATTTGCTCTTTTTGATAAGGTAAATTGGCTTGAATGGTATGATCAAATTCAATGCTTAATGTACCTGCTGAAATTGGCTTTGTGGTTTCTAAAATTAAATTTCCTGATGAAGCATCAATTCCATCTATTGTGTAATAACCATTGTCTAATTTTGTTGTTTGGTCTATTTGCTTGATTGGATTTCCGTTGTGATCGTAAATATAAATCTTACCATCTTTTCCCAAAATCTCTTCTAAATTGACTTGGCTAACTTTTATTTTTTGATGTGTAATAAAGTAATTGTCTCCCCATGCGGTATTATAATGACTTCCTTTTGCATCTTCAAAATAATCACCAGCTTCTTTCATACGAATACCATCTACAAAATCTTTTTCATCCACATTGGCTTTGACTTCCATACTGTAATTGGTATTGTATTCTTTTTCTTCTCTTTCTGTATTAGCATACATTCTACCTTTGTTCATTTGATTTGCAAGAGGTTGAACCGTAAGAGAAAGCATTTGGCCAAAAGGTTTTGTTAAGGCTATATTCATGGCATTTTCTGCTTGAATGGTATCACCTGTGTACAATTCCATACTTACTTTTGCTTGTGATTGGAAACTGTTGTTATCTTGACTCCAAGCTTCTGCTGGATAACTATAGGTAATGGTATATTCATCTTGTCCTTTTCCATTCCATACTTTTCCTTGCTCTGCCTCATTTTTTACATCAATGGATACGATTTGACGATTGGTATCATATTGGATATCATTTTCTTTTTGTACCACTTCTTCTGCTGTTTTACCATTGGTTTGTACCGTACTTCCTACTACAGCATTTACAGAATCTGGTGTTTTTCCATTTAGCACTGGTACTTTTACTTCTAAATGGCTCTTTTTAATTGGTAAAACTTGGTTGGTATCTTTTCTTTGTATTACCACTTTCATGCTAACCAATATTTTATCACTACCATCTTTTCGGAATGTTAGAAAAGTTTTTGGTGTTTGTGTCATTTGAGCTTCATATTTTCCTGTTAGCTTAACATTTACCGAAATCTCTTTGTGAATTGGAATTTCTTTTCCTTTTTTATCCACATAAGTTCCTTCTAAAATTACTTGGCTATCTTTATCTAATAGATTAACATCCAATTTTTCTTCTGGCTTTGATTGAATATCCAAGGTCAATTCTGTGTTGCTATTACTATCAGCTTGTCTTAGTTTCAATACATCCCCTTTGGCTTCTTGCACCATGTTGGCTGTATCCTCAACTTGTTTGACTTGATAGTTTTTTTCTTTTAATTGAATGGTTGCATCTTTCAAATAACCTTCTTTTACTTGTAATGCCTGTCTCTTATACACATCTGACGCTGCCGACGATATGCAGTGTGTA
>CAMCHB010000008.1 GCA_945874585.1 uncultured Clostridium sp.
TTCTTGAACTGAAATCAAACATTTAGCAATTCCTCTTCTTGTTATTCTATTATTTATAAATATAGCTAAATCATCTATTTTTATGTGTATAGGTGCTTGTCTATTTTTTTGATATATTTCTTGATTTATTTTTTTATTCGCTGTATCTACTTTTAATGGAGTCCAATGATTTTTCTTTGTTTTACTTTGTTCTTGCATCTTCTCATCTCATTTTTTAGATATTTCTCGAATCCAAGAACTTCTTACGAAGTTTTCTTGGCTCCGAGCTTTCAGCGTTATTTACATAACGCTGTTTTTTTCTTTCTAATTTTTTACAAAATTAGAAAGTCGCACCTATGCGGGCACTGCTGCTGTAAGTGACACAGTAGTTGCTAATGTCGCCACCGAGGAAGAACGCGCGATATGTGCTGTATGCATTGAACTGGGCAGAGGCCCAATAAAAGCCCTGAAGTCCATAGTCAGTATAATTACTTGTTGTAACTCCCATTTTGGTATATGCCATATCTCCAAATGCTGCCCATTCTGCTTTGGATGGTACATACCACCCTTTACTAACATAATTTTTTGTTTCATCTGTTGTGATGTTTCCCTTATCATCAACTGTTTTCCCTTGTATAATCCCCCATAAATCGTCTTTATGTTGAGCTCCATATTTTCCACTGGCACCTTTATTCCATTCTGCCACCATTTTTTCTGTATTGGTCCTTCCTTGTCCAAAATCATTTGCACTAGTTTCTACCGGATTGTCTAATTTTTCATAGGCGTTACAATACCAATAACAATCTGGTCCAGGATTGATATCTTCAAGCGCCATCACATAAAATCGATTGGTTCCTGTACTTCCTTTTTTGACATTGATAACCGGTTTCGTCCATCTACTATTAAATCCTGTATAATCAGTTGAACTTACTGTATAGCTTTTTAATCCTTCATTTACTTTTGCATATTCATACTTTGACCAACTATCATTATTCCATGTTCCGCTTCCTCCTATGGCTAAATCGGCATAAATAATACCATCTACGGTTCCATCTCCATCGATATCGGCATAATACCCTACATAAGAGGTGCTATTTGTGGTATCTGTTGCTGTTTCTCCACCACCAGTGGTATTATTGCCTGTTGTATTTTCTTCTGTATTGTTTTTTTCACCATACAAATAGTTCTCTATATTTTGCAAGGTTTGTTGCTCGCTTTGGCTAGCATTTTTGTAGGCATCTGCACTTTCCTGTGCTTTTTTCAAAATGCCATTATCTCCTAGTACAAAGCTTAGGCTAACTCCAGCTAATATCATCAGTACAATAATGGTAATTACCAATGCCACGAGTGTAATACCGTGACTACCTATTTTACTAAAGTATAACTCTCTCTCTCTCTCTCTCTCTCTTACAGTAGCAAGGCTTTTGCCACTATTAGCAATTCTTTTGTTTTCTTGTTTCATTTTTTCCTCCTTATATAGCATGAATTATTTCACGCTTTCTCCTATTTTCTTTTCTTATTTTAGCAATCGATTTTTGACTTGTCAAGAGAAAAATTTCATTATTTTTATGGTTTATGTTTAGGTCCCTCTTTCTTCTTTGTAACACTTCTTTTTATTTTGAATATTATATTACATACAAAGGATTGAAAATCCAGTATAGAACGACACTCTAGACAATTCTTGCTGTGGTAGATGTCGACCGTACTTATGGGAAAGGGGGGAATGATATGCCAGAAAATAGAGGTTGTGGAGGATGCGGTTTCGGTTTTGGAGATGATTGCATCTGGATCATTATTGTCCTTATTTTAATATGCTGTTGCTGTGGTGGTAACAGAGGATGCGGTGGTTGCTAGTGCTTAAAGCCCATCAAAAAAGAAGACTTCGAATTTTCGAAGCCTTCTTTTTTTACTTATGTTAAACTCTTATTTCAAATACAGAGCTACCCGGAATCCTAATGAATTACTGCTTTCAGTTGGTAACATCACTTCACGATGAGCTACTGGATAATCAAATCCATAAAGATTGCAATTACCACCACGTGCCACATAAAACATTTCATCATTTTCTTCCTGTGTCCATTCGGATACATTACCAGCCAGATCATAAATATGACCAGCTTCCCATGCTTTCTCAGATCCTGTTTTAGCAACTTCATAAGAAGCATAGCGATTGTTCCAGTAATTTCCAACTCTAGATGAGTTTTCACAAACTGTTTCTTCGGTCCATTTACCAGATTCCAGCAACCATTCCAAAATAGTATCGTATTCAGCTCCATAAAGCAAATGCGATTTTACACCATTCGAATCTTTCAAAAACATGCTCATACTAATGTATTTGGCATCTTCTTGTGTCACATTGGTCCAGGGTTGGTAGCCAGGCAAGGATTGTGGTTTACCAGATACGCCTTTGGAAATCGCATACGAAGAAACATAAAATCCTCCATATTTTAAAATCGATTCCATCTGTGCAAGTAATCCAGTATACAATGGTTCATGAAAATTATTCCGACTAAAATTGTCTCCCATAAAAGAACGACGACCAAATTTTTCTGCAAAGCCCTTTCTTAAACTGAGCAATCCATTGTCTTGCAATTTTGCTACCGGAATCCACGTGAATTGAGATCCATCAGAATCTCTTTTAATCACATAGCCTTGTTCCACTGTTCCTTTCAAATGTGTAAAGTTTTTCGGAACAATCGGAATTTTGGAAAATGTACCATAACGCTTGGTATTTTGATCTGCTTTCTTTGCTCTAATGATGATGTTCCCATCTTGTTCATTCACTTCAAAAGAAATACCTTTTTCTGCTTTTAACATAAGATTTGTGTACCGATTTAACATAATGTCTCCTCCTTAAAAAGTAATAATCATCGGTTTCTAAAATGACTTTCGTCATTATGTTAATTATACCATGTTTTCTATTATTTTGCAATGATTTCCTTTTTGAGAAAAAAAGAAACCTTGAAAATTCAAGGTTTCTCCATTTTTTTACTTGTACGTATGCTGAACAAGAAGCACATCTCTTTGTTCACAAACTTTAAATTGCATTCCCGCTTCTGCATGCATTGTCATATAGAAATTCTTTCCATAATAATACGAAAATCCATGATAGCTTCTGGAATTTTCAGGGCGATGATTTGTTTGCACAAATTCATCATATGACCACCGTTCTTCTTGCCTTACTACCAGGATACCGCTTTTGGGTTCTTCTGCTGTAATTAGCTTTTCCCATGGTGCATTTACAACAAAAGAAGTTCCCCGTTGTGCGTCATTAAAAATTAAAGTTTTGAAAAATTTCTTTCTCATAATGCTTTCCTCCTTAACGTACAAAAAAAATTTTTATAGATAACATTTTGTTACTACCTTTATTATACACTTTTTGGGCCTATTTTGCAATACATTTGCAACAAAAAAGCCTTGATTTCCAAGGCTTTTTCGCAATCGTTCAAAGTAAAGATTTGGTATGTCTTTCATACTTCAGCAAAATAACGTCACCCAGCTGAATCAATCGAAACTGCATGCCACGAGCTGCCTTCATTCCAAAGTAATGCTCATTTTCATAATACAGATCAAATTGTTCAAATCTTTTCTTTTCCATCTCCTCTTTATGAAGGACATGTTTTTCTTTGTACTGTACGGTTTTCTGTGTAATAATCACTTCACCGCTTAGCTTTTGCTGGATAAGGATCCTCTTGCCATATTCTGCGTTAATGATACAAGACAGACCTCTTTCATCAGCAAACATGAATGTTTTGAACGTATCGTATGATGTTCCCATAATGTTTTCCTCCTTGTGTTCTAATCTGGGAATTTCTAACGGCTTTCACCGTCATTATGTTAATTATACATCTTTTTTCCATTCTTTTCAAGTCGTTTTCCCATATTTTTGTCCAGGAGCAAAAAGAAAAACCTTGAAAATTCAAGGTTTCTCTTTGGCAAAACAGGAAAGTTATTTTACTGCTTTTCTTTTTTTGGTAATTTTAATCTTCAAAACTTTTCCGCTTTTGCCTTCTGACACTTTGATTTCTTCTCCTTTCAGAGCATACACGGAAAATGGAACACCACCTTTGACATCAAAAAATTTGTAAGCTTTACCTTCTACAGGCGGTTCGCCTACTTCATATTTTTCTGCTTCATGATGATTTTTACAAACTCTTACGAAGAATGAATCGCCATCTTCCCAAACTAAGATACATCCTTTTTTGGAAGAAGCAAAACCATAATAAGTATTGTTCGCATCTTCAAAACCCAAGTGTTGATACCGATTTTTTAATAAAGTCATAATGTTTTTTCCTCCTTTTGTAAATACGAAATCGGATTTTATAATAAATGGCTTTTGCCACTACCATTATTATACACCATTTTGCAAAAAAAAGCAAGAAATATTGAAATATCAACATTTCTTGCCCCTTCATGGTTTACTGCTCCGTTTGTACGGTTTTAATCATCAGTGTGTCATCGCTTTCTTCTACCATAAAAGCAGTTCCCTGAAAAGCATTTTGTCCCCATGGGAAAACATCTTCAAAGCTAAAGCTATGATAAGCTTTTCCCATTTGAATTGGTTCACCTTTTCTCACTCTTTGATTTGCTTTAACCCTTGTTAAAACAAGTTCGTGATTGAATTCCTGGGCTACAATAGCTTCTCCTTTCTTCACTATTAAAGAACAAAACAAATCTCCACCTTGCGAGAAATAAACCATTCTGTTATACCGATTTTTCATAGTAACTCCTCCTTGATGAAAAAAACTCAATCGGATTTTTTTAATATGGCTCTTGCCACTATCTTTATTATACACCATTTTGCTGTTTTTTGCAAATTTTAACATTGAAAAAAAGGAGTCTTCAAATCTGAAAACTCCTTTTTACAACTTGCATAAGCTTTTAGCGAATGCAAAGAGCTACACGAAATCCGGTTGTTTGGAATCGAATTTCTGGTACCAAAAAGTGACGTTTGGCTACCGGTGAATAGCTACCATTATTTTTATAATTTCCACCCCGAATGGTATACATTTGCTTACTATACTGTTCTTGTGTCCATTCATCAATATTTCCACTTAAATCGTATAGACGGCAAGCGCTGAACCGTTCTTCACTACCAGTTGGCATGAGTTTGTTTGGAGTAGGTGCATTTAAATAATTTCCCCACTCAGTGGAATCTGAAACAATTTCCCAGCAGAACTTTTTCTTGGTTTTGATTAACCATTCAAGAACTGAATCATATTCTGCCCCATAACATAAATGGGAAGTGACTTCTGTTCCTTCTTCTAACATTTTTGCCATTTGTTTGGCTCCTTCAAAGTTCATGTTAATCAGAGGTTTTGCCTGTTTTACAGAAACCAATTGACCTGTTTCTTTCGAAATAGATGTGTCATAGCGAGCTATATAAAACCCACCATAAGTTCTAACACTTTTCACCTGTTCCTGTAATTCCTTTGTCATGGTTTCATGGTACTCTGCTGAAGAAAAATGTTCTCCTAAATACCTTCTACGCCCAAATTTTTGGTCAAAATGAATATCATCTAATGTTCCATTGTCATCAAGCCATCCAACTGGAACCCAAACATATTGGCTCCCTGTCTTGGAACTTTCAATGACATATCCATCTTTCCAAATACCTGTTACGTGTGTAAAACCATTCGGAAGTGGTGGTTGATCAAAAAGTTTGGAATACCTATTTTCTGGCGGTATGTTTTTGCATTCCCGAATCACCAGTATTCCATCTTCCTGTTCTTCCATCGTAATTCTTAATCCATCGGGAAAACTCCTTTCAAACAATACACCTGATTCACCTGTGTAAATCACTTTTTTGTACCAACCTTGTTTCATTGTGTCTCTCCTCCTTATGTTGTGTTGATTATAGATTGGCCTAAAAGCCATAATTTTATTATAGCACTTTTGAAATTGACTTTCAATGCACCTTTTTGCTGTTCTATTCTTTTCCACTTGTATTTACTATTCAAAAAGAGTGCTTGAAATTCCAAGCACTCTTTTTGTTTCGAAAACGAACCCTGCTTTACCGCAATAATAAAGCTACACGGAAACCTATCGTATGACTAAAGTTTTCCTTGTTTTTGCTTTCTCTTGCAGCAGCTGGATTGTCAGAGCCAAATTGTCTATACGATCCGCCTCTGATAGCTCTTTGGATAGAATAGTTGCCAAAATGTTCTTGCGTCCATTCCTGTGTATTACCTGCTAATTCATACATACCATTGGTATACCATTCTTTTTTAATGTTCTTTTCCAAATCTCTGGTTTTGCAAACACTATTCCAATAGTTACCCCATTTGGATGAATCCTGCACCACTTCTTTTTTCGATTTAACACCACTTTCGATGACCCATTCTAAAGCCGAATCATATTCAGCCCCATATAAAAGGTGTGAACTTACATCTAGGCCAACTTCAATGAGTTCCGAAATTGCTTTAGCTTGATTCCAATCTTTGTTAACCAGAGGTACAACATTTTTTTGTACTCTTCTAACCGTATAGCAACTTCCACGATATGCATTTCTTTCATCGCGTGATACTATGTAACGTGAAACATAGAATCCTCCGTATTTTCTGATGGATTCTATCTGTTTTCTTAACGTTTTATCCAGTGGTTCAAAAAAACCATCTGTCGAGAAGTCATCTCCTCTATAATTGCGCCGTCCAAACTGTTGATTAAAATCAAATCCATTTAAGGTACCATTTGCTTCCAAAAGGCCAACTGGAATCCAAACAAATTGCTGGGCAGTTCTCAATGATTCAATAATGTAACCATTTGACCATTCGCCTCCCAGGTGAATAAATTTGTCTGGAATAGGTGGATTCATATGTTTTTCATAGCCATATTTCTTCTTGAATCCTTCCACCAATTTTTCGTTTTCTTTTAAAATTTGTTCCCGATTTGTCATGTTGTTTTCCTCCTTAGGTGATCGGTTTTATAATAAATGGCTATCGCCATTATGTTAATTATACTCTTTTTTTTCTTATTTGTCAACTGTTTTCCATTCTTTTCTACCTAAAAATGGCACTTTGAAGTTTCAAAGTACCATTTTTTCTAACTCATTTCAAATTAACGCATCCATAAAGCAACTCGAAATCCAATTGCTTGATTTTTGTGTCGCGGATTGTGTAACCGACGAACCGAAACTGGAAAATCAATTCCTCTTTGGTAACAATCTCCTCCACGTATCACACCTTGAATTCCTAATTCGCCATGTCTTTCTTGTGTCCATTCACCTGTATTTCCAGCCAAATCAGCAATTCCCATGGCTGACCATAAATTTTCACGACTTCCCGTCTTTTTTAATTTTTGAGGAGATTCTTCGGCATCTTTATAATTTCCCCAACTAGACGAGTCCTCTAAAATTTCACGTGGTGTTTTGATGCCTGATTCTAATAACCATTCTAAAACAGAATCATATTCTACCCCATAAGGTATATGGGTATGAACCGTTTCACTTTTTTCCATGTTTTGAGCAATTTTCATTGCCTGGTGAAAGCTAAGATTGATCATTGGAATAATGTTCTTCTTGCCTCTTCTTAAGGTAGGATTCCCAGTGTTTAAATCCAATGAAACAATATATTTGGAAAGATAGAAACCTCCGTATTTTTCGATAGATTTATACTGCTGCATGAAATTTTGACTATATTCATGATAGCCATGCTTGGTAAAATCATCGTTTTGAAAATTTCTTCTTCCAAATTGATGGCAGAATCTTACTCCATCGATTGTTCCATTTTCTTGCAAGGAACCTACTGGAATCCAAACGTAAAAATACCCTGTTGTAGAAGATTGAATCAAAAAACCAGTATCCCATGTTCTTCCTTTTGGAACAAAACCCGTTGGTACGTTTGGATTCATCGATCGTTTCCGGCTGTAGGTCATGAATTGGATGGATTCTTCCTTGCCTGTTTGAAATTCGTTTTGTTTTACATTTGTCCGATTATGTATCATGTTGTATTCCTCCTTCAAGTAAAATCGGTTTTCTATCAATGGCCATTGCCACTTTCCTTATTATACCCCGTTTTGCCCAGTATTTCAATATTTTTTTCAAATTCTAGCGATCTATTGATTTTCATTTCTCATTAAAATTCGACTTTAGATGCAATCCATTGATCTAATTCAGCTAGTGGAACTCTTACTTGTTCCATTGTATCACGATCACGAATGGTTACACATTGATCCTCTAGCGTATCAAAATCAACTGTTACACAGTAAGGTGTACCAATTTCATCTTCTCTTCTATAACGTTTTCCGATAGAACCTGCCTCATCATAATCGCACATAAATTTTTTAGAAAGATTAGCATACACTTCTCTTGCTTTCTCAGATAATTTTTTAGACAAAGGTAATACGGCTACCTTGTATGGTGCTAAAGCTGGATGCAAGTGTAAAACAATTCTAGTATCTCCTTCTGCTATTTGTTCTTCTTCATAGGCATTGCATAAAAAGGCTAATGTTACACGATCACATCCCAAAGATGGCTCAATACAATATGGTACATATTTTTCTCCTGTTTCAGGATCCAAATAAGTAAAGTCTTCTTTTGAGCATTCCATGTGACGAGATAAATCATAATCAGTACGATCAGCAATTCCCCATAATTCGCCCCATCCAAATGGAAAGGCAAATTCAATATCTGTGGTTGCCTTGCTATAGAATACCAACTCTTCTTTAGAATGATCTCTTAAGCGAATGTTTTCCTCTTTGATTCCCAAATTTAATAACCAATTTTTAGCAAAACTCTTCCAGTATTCATGCCATTCTAAATCTGTTCCAGGTCGACAGAAGAATTCCAATTCCATTTGTTCAAACTCTCTTGTTCGGAAAGTGAAATTTCCTGGTGTAATTTCATTACGAAATGCTTTACCAATTTGTCCAATTCCCATTGGTAGCTTTCTTCTTGTGGTTCTCATTACATTTTTAAAGTTTACAAAAATCCCCTGTGCTGTTTCTGGGCGCAAATAGATTTCTGCTTTTGCATCTTCTGTAACACCTTGAAATGTTTTAAACATTAAATTAAATTGACGAATATCTGTAAAATTAGATTTACCACAGTTTGGGCAAGTAATTTTGTTATCACGAATGTATTGTATCATTTTTTCATTTGGCCAACCATCAACTACTTCTTCTTGTCCATGCTCTTTCATCCATTCTTCTATCAATTTATCTGCTCTATGACGTGTTTTACATTCTTTGCAATCAATTAGCGGATCAGAAAATCCACCAATATGACCAGATGCTTCCCAAGTTTTTGGATTCATTAAAATAGCTGCATCTAGTCCTACATTATAAGGACTTTCCTGAATAAATTTTTTTCTCCATAAGTGTTTTACATTGTTTTTTAATTCCACTCCCAATGGGCCATAATCCCATGTATTAGATAGTCCTCCATAAATTTCAGATCCCGGATAAATATATCCTCTGCTTTTGCATAAGTTTACAATTGTTTCCATTGATTTTACCATATCAATTCCTCCTTTTTGGTTTCACTAGAGGTTTAAAAAAATTCGCCTCTAGCCTTATAAGCTAGGGACGAATTTTTTCCGCGTTTCCACCCTATTTCCCAAAATAAATTTGGACACCTTCGTTTTTGTTTGCTCCAAAGCACCACCTTGTTTTTTCCTTGGCAAGCATCTCACCATCGCTTACTCTCTTTGACAATTTCAAAACAATTCTTCTTCTTCATTGCAATTTGATTGGCACTATTGTATGACAAAATTTTCAATTCGTCAATAGGTAATTTTTCGTTTTTTCGGTATGGAAGGGAATTTATAAAAATAGAACCATGCTTCTATAGAGCACGGTCCTAAAAAATAAATTTTATTAACAAACTTATGTTTTATTAAAAAGTAGTACTCAAGCGAACATGATGATAATTATTCACTTTTTCTCCTGTGCTGCCAAAGACTGCTCCACCACATCTAGCTGGACTTACCTCATTATTGCTCAATTGTGAAGAAGACCAATAATAACCTGAGCTAAGTCCTCGATTTTCATAATTATCATATAATATACCTAATTCATGTCCAAAAGCTCCCCATTCAGAAAGTGATGGTACAAACCATCCATTGTCCACTTGTTCTTGAATTTGTCCCCATAAGTCTGGCTTACTGCCTGTGTTTTGATCTCCCCATGCTTTATTTTTCCATTTTTCCATTATAGTAGCTGTATTAGTTTTTCCTGCTCCAAAAGAATCCCCTTCCCATCGGTTTACCATCTCTGTTCTAGAATCACTAGATGCTTGAGCATACCAGCAATATGTGTCTCCATTTTGCTTTCCATCAATATCTTGTAATGCCATCACATAAAATCTGTCTTTTCCTGTACTTCCTTTTTCTGGTGTTAGTACTTCTTTTTTTCCAAATGGCCCATCGTATTGGGTAGAACTAACGGTATATTTTTTTAAACCTGTAGTTTCAGGTGTTATATTGTAATCAATTGGCCAATCACTATACCTTCCACCTACTGCTAAATCGGCATAGATAACACCATCAACTTTTCCAGTTCCATGGATATCGGCATAGTACCCTACATACTTGGTTTCTAAATAACTATTCATTATGGCTAAGGCATTGGCTTCTTCTCCAGCTTTGTCTTTGTATGCACCACTACTATCTTGTGCCCTTTTTAGAATGCCATTATCTCCCAGTACAAAACTTAGTCCCACTCCTGCTAAAATTATCAGTACAATAACCGTAATGACAAGTACTATTAAAGTGATACCCTGGCTACCTATTTCACTAAAGTATAGCTCTCTCTCTTTCTCTCTTACAGTAGCAAGACTTTTGCCACCATTACTTATTCTTTTGTTTTCTTTTTTCAACTTTATTTCCTCCCTTGTAGCATGAATTATTTCACGCTTTTTCGTTTTTTTCTTTCCTAATTATAACAATCGTTGAGAAAATTGTCAAGCATTTTCTTTACTAAATTTTCTCCTATATGAATTTTTGAAATTCTATCCTATTTTTATGAAAAAAGAGGTTCTCTCACCTCTTTTTTCGTATTGGTTTTGTTAAACTTTCACGATCCATGCTACAGCAAATTCCCATCACATACGCCATTATAGTAATTATTTGACTACGATAGGTAAAGATAAAATGGCTAAAAGAGTGTTGTGGTAAAACCGCATAACGAATGTATGGAATTAGTGCAATTCCAAAGAATAGACACAAAATTCCAATGTGCTTACGATCTTTCTTACATAAAATAATGGCAGTTGCTAACATAGCTACCACAATAGCCCCCTTGATATAGGAATCTTGTATCCAACTAAAAGGAATCAACACATTGAAATTTCTTTTCCATACTCCTAAAAACATAGAAATATCAAACCTTTTCTTTGACATTGGATTCATACGAAAAAACATTTTTTCTTTCACATAATCCCAGGCATTGACTTGTAAAATAAGAGATGCTAATACCCATTTAGTTAACCACATTGCCACATAGCCGATTCCCCAAAATATGATCCATTGCAATAGCTGTTTCCAACTATTTTTCGTCCATTTTTTCTGATAATAACGTATTCCAATCAATACGATAACAGGCACAAACAAAGTTATAATTTCCGTTGTTAAAAAATCAAAGAAGCAAGTTAGCATTCCAGTCACCAAGAATAAAAGATTCCATTTTCTTTGACTCATTTCCTTATCTGCCTTATGAATTGTAATCATCGTAGCTATCATCATAATTAAATAGGTCCACACGTATTCCAAGCACCATGGAACATTCCAAGAAGCTGTCATTATCCATCCAATAACCCAAGCTATCCCTAATCCGTAATACTTTTTATGCACCAACTGTAGTAAAATACAGATACATAAAATACCACATACAATAGCCATTATTTGATAAATTTTGTGCAAATTAAAAAAGACTAGTAAAGGCCTTACTACAATCATACTTCCATGCCAATAACGCATATATTCTACATTTCCGTGGATTTTCTTGCTCTAACGCCTCTTGTAAATTAGGATATTGACCTCTTCCTTGGTAAAGTGACTCCATAACAGCTTTCCATGGATGATTTGCATCCATACAATAAACGATATCCAGTAACATTTCATCTGCATATTTGTGCCAGTATGTATAATAGTCTTGAGAACGTGCATAATGAAATTCATGAATTTCTGTTTTTAAATCTGATAAGGAATTTTTTAAATTTTCAGCAATTGCTGTTCGAGGAATCATTTTTAAAACTCCTACCATCACTAATAATAGTACCACAACAATTGCACTGTAAATTCCTACATAAAATCCTATCTTTTTTATTTGTTTCATTATTAAATTCCTCTTTTCAATTTTGTCTTAGTATAGCATAAAAGAAATTATCTCGTCAATTACTTCTCTCTTCATTTTATTATCCACGTTATGTTACCTGTTATCACCATTTGCTTTTTGGGTTGACCTGTGGATAATGTGGATAAGTCTGTTAATAACTTTTATATTCACTCTTTTTGTTCACACAATTTTCACACAGTTTCACCTCTTTCTTTTTTTCTATTTTTTTCGTCCGTTATGTCTATCAAAATTTTGTTCCTTTTTGTCATTTTTTCGTTTGGATTAAATTCGATTTTAGACAAAATTTTTTTCAAAAAAAATCCATCCAAACTGGATAGATCTTTTTACTTTCGAACAGTCTCTTCTTTTCGCATGAAAAAGGAACGTAATTTTTGCCATAACATACGAATTCTATGATTGGTAACCATTGGCGTGTTTTGAGATTGCATACGCATTATTTGGAATAATCTGCGATTTAATTCCTGAGATTTTTCTTGCTGGAATTTTTCAAAGAATTGTTCTTTCTCTTGGCTACCTCTATACTTTTGAAAATCTCTCAATTGCTTTTGATAGTCCTCTACACTTTCTACTTTGGAAAGATTTCGTATTTTTTTATTAAAATAACTCGTTAAAATCTTGTTTTGTATCTTTTCAAATTGTTGAATACTTTGTGTTACCTGCTTTTGACAATTTGCATCTTGGCTAATCTTGTTACGAATCTCTAAAAGCTTGTCCATTTCTTTGGCAATATCAAGATAAGCTTGCTCCCCAAAGGCTAGGATACAATTTTCTCGGAAGCTAGATTGGCTCCACAAAACACTTCCTACCAAGCATTCTTCTCCTACTAAAACAACAATTTGTTCCAACAAATTGCAAAGCAAAGGATAATACTGTGGGCTTCTTGTTTTTAAAGAAAGTTCACCATAGTCAATTTTTTCTCTGTCTTGCTGTAACATTTTAGCTACAACATATTGAATCCCTGCTTCATTTAGTGCTAGCCCTTCCATTTTGAAATCGGTCATCGTACACAAACCCAATTTTCGATAATCTATTTCAATTTGTTTGTCCTGTAAACTATGGATCATTTCATGTAATACAAAGGGATCTAATTTTTGAAAATCAATTTGGCGACTCAAATACAATTGCCCATTTTTATAAGAATAACTAGCATTGCCTAAATTTTTCTCAAAACGAGCCCAATACATATTGTGTTGCTGAAAATGATCCCTAATGGTTTCTTCTAATATCGATTGCTCTGGAAATGTCATTTTTAAAGCTTCCACAAAGTTTTGGACAAGTTGTTCTTGCCCTCCTAAACTAACGGCTCCTTCTGCTGTAATTCCCATTTTTCTTAATTCTAATCTTTCATCTCTTGCTTTTCTCATGGTTTCTCCTTACTTCATTTGCTTTTTAATGCATCATCCAATATAGAATTCCTATGATTTCCAATATGAGAATAACAGGAAATCCTATGGTGAATTTTAGTTTTTTCGTTTTATGGTGAAATACATACATGCCTGTGATGGTTCCAATTCCGTCCCCCTAGTAGGGTAATAATAAATAATGTCTTTTCCGGAATTCTCCAAGCACCTTTTTCTGCTTTTCTTTTATCTAACCACATGGCACAAAATCCTATGATATTGATTCCAATTAAATAAATTACGATATTTTTTATATTCATTATATTCAACAAATTTTCCATTTTTCCCTCTTCTATTTTCTTAATACTTCATCTAATACGTCTGAAAAATATTTCATGCTTCCTATACACTGTTCCAATGTGTTGCCGGTTGCTCCCACTTCTATGATCGTTGCTGCCTTTGCAAGATGCTGGTTATAACGTGAATCGCGTACAATGATAGGGCGAAAAAGTCCTGGATATTTTTCATTTGCCACTTGCTGAACAGCTACCGCAAATTTTAAATTTTGTTGCCAGTTGGGATGATACAATCCCCCTCCATCTGTTCCAATAACAAACATAATTTGTGCTACATAATCCTCTCCAATACGAACTACGGGTGCATAATCATTCTTGCTACCAACAGCATCACGGTGTAAATCGAATACAATTTGTGTGCTACTATTTTCCTCTAAATCTTTTTTAACCGCTTCCATAGAACGTTTATACGAACCTGTAAAGGCTGGATAATCGTTAACCGTTGTATCGTGTTTAACCGTATAGCCTCTTTTTTCCATTTGCTCGGCTAAAGCATTTCCCACACGCACCACCGAATACTGCAAATCAGTTGTACGATAACTTCCCATCATGTCATAGGACATTTGCTCTGTTGGCGTATAACTTTCGCAAGTATGGGTATGAAAAATAAGGATGTCTTTTTTATCCTCCAACGTAAGATCTGGCTTTAGGATATCGTCTGTTAAGGTATATTTAGATGCATTTTTAATTTCGACATTGCCATAGGTATTGGTATAGGTTTCCTTGATGTTTTTTTCTTCTATCACTTGTGTTTGGGTAGAAGCAGTATCCATACTGTTTTGCTCTTTTGAATCTTCTGCAAAAACAGTGCTGTCTGATTCTTTTGGATTGTTGATATCTTCTTCTGTTTGTTTGGCTGTTAAGCATTGTTTTATTAAAAACTGCTGATCCAAGATGACTGAAAACCACGGTTTTGTTTTTTTGGTTTGTTGCTGTGTATCTAAATAAGGAATGAGTGATATGGTTTGATTTAAAGAGGCTGTATATGTCATTTGTTTGGCATACTGATACCCTTTGGTCAATAGCCATACTAAAACAACAATTAGTATTCCGCTTACTTATCAATTTGGTTAAATCACTTAAATGAAAAACTGCAACATTTAACATAGCCTCTCCTTTACATAATACACCCATTTTTTCCTACTAATGGATATATATGATGAAAAGGAAAATTTATGACTATTTTTTTTGCAAGTGTTGTGCAATTGCCTCTGGCTCTAATGCAATTTTTTCTGTTTCACCAGTTTCCATGCATTTAATCTCACCTGCTTTTTGTTGTGTTTCTGTTTCTCCAATGGTGATAACATATTTGGCTTGTATTTTATTGGCATATTTGAATTGTGCTTTAATACTTCTGCGTAATAAATCGCTTTCTACCTGCAAGCCTAATTTTCGCAAAGCTAATTTTAGTTGACACACAAATTCATCCTCTTGCTCGCTAATTTGTGCAATGTATAAATCAGGATGTGTTTCGCTTATTTTGTCTAAACTGGTCTGTTTCACTAATTCAATTAAACGTTCCATACCAATGGCAAATCCAACGGCCTTGGTGTCTTGACCACCCAATTCTTTGACTAAATAATCATATCGTCCTCCTCCTAAGATGGTAAAGCCTTCCTTTTGAGAAACGAACTCAAAGACTGTTTTGCTGTAGTAATCCAATCCTCTTACGATTTCTGGATTTACCACATAATCAATGTGATTTTTCTTTAACAACTCTTGTAATTTCGTAAAATGCTCTTTGCATTCTTCGCATAGATAGTCTAAGATACTTGGTGCGCCTTGATTATTTTCTTTGCATTTTTTCTCTTTGCAATCTAAGATACGCATTGGATTTTTTTCAAATCTAGTTTTACAGGTATCACAATAGCTATCCAACTTTTGTGCAATAAATTCCTTCAATGCTTTTTGATATTGCATTCTGCAATTTTTACAACCAATACTATTGATTTCCAATTGTACTTGCTGAATTCCTAGTGCCTCTAATATGGCATTGGCCATAGCAATCATTTCAAAATCCGCTAAATAAGAACCAGTTCCAAATGTTTCTACCCCCATTTGATGGAATTCACGTAAACGACCTTTTTGCACATTTTCGTAACGATACATTGCCATTTCGTACCACAATTTTACTGGACTTGGCCATGATGCCATTCCATTTTCAATATAGGCACGTACTACACCTGCGGTTCCTTCTGGTCTTAGGGTAACACTTCTTCCTCCTTTGTCTTCAAATGTATACATTTCTTTTTGGACAACATCTGTGGTATCTCCCACACCTCGTAGAAATAAATCTGTATTTTCAAAAACAGGTGTCCTAATTTCTTGGTATCCATAATTTTTCATTATCTCTTGTATGGTTTTTTCAACATATTGCCAAATAAAGGATTCGTTTGGTAATATATCTCTCGTTCCTTTTGGTTTTTGTATCATGATTTTTCATCCTTTCTAATATTTTCTTGGTTGCAAATTATAATAAATTGGTTCTTCTTCTCTGATCATAGAAGATTTTCCATGACCTGGATAGATAATAGTATCCTCTGGTAAAATCAATAATTTGTTGGTAATAGAACGCATAATGCTTTTAAAATCTCCTGTTGGTAAATCGGTTCTTCCCCAAGTTCCACGAAATAGCGTATCTCCTGATAATAAAAATTTTTCCGGTTCGCAATATAAGCAAATTCCCCCCATTGTATGACCTGGTGTATGCAAAATCTGGAATGGAATTTGTCCAATATGAATTACATCTCCATCATCCAAGCGAGCATCTGGTTCAATGACTATCCTAGAATTTCCAATCATTTCTGATAAACTAATTTCTGGATTATACAATCCATTTACTTCTGCACGATGTATTAAAACTTTACCGTCCATATTGTTTTTTGATTTCGGTTACGCCTCCTGTATGATCGGCATGACAATGTGTTAGCACAATGTATTTAATGGAAACTCCCAATACATCTAACATATTGCTAATTTTATCTGGTTCTGCTCCTGGATCTACTACCATGGTTTCTTTTGTTTCTTCATCTACAATAATATAACAATTTGTGATATGATTTTCTTCCACATATAATCGTAATCTCTTTAGTATCATTTTCGCTTTGACCCCTTTTATTTTCTTCTTTTTACATCATAGACGCTATCTACGTCTCTTAAAATTTTCATCGTTTTATTCAAATCTTCTACATTTTCAATTTCAATCACGATATCGGTAATGGCTATACGTTCTTGATTTACTTTCGAACTAATCTCCAAAATGGTTGCCTTTGCCTTGTCTAATTGTTGAATGATGTCTGCTAATAATCCCCTGCGATCATTGGCAAATACTTCTATTGCCACATGATATTTTGTCTTTGCTTGATTATACCAATAAACATCAATCATGCGGTTTTCGTCAGATACCAATTGTTTGACATTGACACAGTCTGCACGATGAACGGATACCCCTCTTCCTTTTGTAATATAACCAACAATTTTATCCCCTGGTACTGGATTACAACATCTTGACAATTTCACCAAGCAATTGTCAATTCCTTTTACCACTACACCAGATTTAGAAGGCTTTGGCACATTTCTTTTTTCCGTTAATTCTTCTATTTTCTTTTCAATATTTTCTTCTTTGTGATCTTTTCGATATTCCTCTAAAATTCTAGAAATAATCTTGCTTGCTGTAATTCCACCAAATCCAACGCTGGCATACATATCATCTATCGTTTTAAATTTATAACGATCCAAAGCAACTTGGATAAATTCATTTTTGAACAATTCCGTATGGGTCATTCCAATACGTTTGATTTCCTTATCAATCATTTCTTTACCACGTTCTATGTTTTCAGAACGTAGTGCTTTTTTAAACCATTGTTGAATTTTAGTTTTAGCGGATGAACTTTTTACAAATTTTAGCCAATCACGACTTGGTCCTTTGGCATTATCGGATGTTAGAATTTCGACAATGTCTCCACTATGCAAAGGAGTCAAAATAGGTCTCATTTTGCTATTGATTTTTGTCCCGACCATGTGATGACCAATCTCGGCATGAATGTTGTATGCCAAATCAATTGGTGTACTTCCCTTTGGCAATACTTTGATATCTCCTCTTGGTGTAAAGACATATACCTCATCTTCGAATAATTCTGTTTTCAATGTTTTTAAAAATTCATCTGGATCTAAGGTATCTTTTTGCCATTCCAAGGTTTCACGAAGCCAAGCTAGTTTGTCATCTTTTACTGTAACATTCGATTTTTTGGTTTTATTGGCTTCCTTATAAGCCCAATGAGCTGCAATACCAAATTCAGCTACACGATGCATATCCCAGGTACGAATCTGTACTTCAAATGGCGTTCCATTTGGTCCAATTAACGTAGTATGAATGGATTGATACATGTTTGGTTTTGGCATAGCAATATAATCTTTAAATCGACCTGGCATCGGATTAAATAATTCGTGCACAATACCTAATGAAGCATAGCAATCCTTAACAGAATTAACAACAATTCGAATCGCAAATAAATCATAAATCTCATCCAGTGTTTTATGATCTCGTCTCATTTTACGATAGATACTATACAAATGTTTAGCTCTTCCTTGGATTTCGTATTCGATTTTCTCTCTTTTCAATGCCTCTTCAATTTGCTGAATGACAATATCCAAAAACTTTAGGCGTTCTTCTCTTTTTTTATCCAATCCTTGAACAATTTTAAAATACTCTTCTGGATATAAATAACGGAAGGACAAGTCCTCTAGTTCCCATTTCAAAGAATAAATACCCAAACGATTGGCAAGTGGTGCATATAAATCCATGGTTTCTTTGGCATTGGCAATTTGGCGATCACGTGATAAATATTTGAGTGTTCGCATATTGTGCAAACGATCAGCCAATTTAATCAAAATTACACGAATATCTTTTCCCATGGCTAAGAACATTTTACGGTAATCTTCTACTTGCTGTTCTTGTTCTGTCGTATATTTTAATTTATTCAATTTGGTAACTCCTGCTACCATATTTTCAACAGATTCTCCAAACATTTTTCGAATCTCTTCAATGGTAACCGGTGTATCTTCTACTACATCATGTAGCAAAGCAGCACTAATGGTTTCGGCATCCATATCCAAGCTAGCCATGGTGTAGGCTACTTGCAAAGGATGAATGATATAAGGTTCTCCGGATTTTCTACATTGATCACCATGTTGGGATTTCGCCAATTGATAAGCTTTTAAAATGAGTTGTGTATCACAATTGGAATTGTTTTCTTTTGCTTTTTTAATGATATCATCAATGGTATAATTTTTCATATTTGACATTTCCATCTCCCCTTATTTTTTAGAATGAACGACGCATATCTTTTAGATTCACTTGTAAATTTTCTCTATCGCGGAACTGATTGATTTCCAAGGTTCCTACAACATCGACCTTATCACCGATACGATATTGTTCCACCAATTCCCCCATATTAAAACCTATCGCATCTAACCAGCCATTGCTGTATTTTAGAGATAATTTCAAATGTTTTCCATCAGATAAAGAACGAATAGCATCTATTTTCAAATTCTTAAATCCAAAAATTGGTACTTTGTTTTGTTCTCCAAATGGTTCTAATTGCATCAATTCTTCGACTGTTTGTAGACTAATTTTTTTCAAATCTAGGTCAGCATCAATTTTAATGACTGGTAACATCTCTTGAATATTGCTTACTTCTATAATTTCTTGAAATTTCTTTTTAAATGGTTCAAAGTTTTTTCGTTGTAAACTTAAACCAACTGCCATTTCATGGCCCCCGAATTTATCTAAATACGCACTTGACTCACATAATGCTTTGTGTAAATCAAAACCCATAATGCTTCTACCAGACCCTTTTCCTTCCTCTCCATCAAAACAAATTAAAATGGATGGTTTATAAAAAGTTTCGGTAATTTTGGAAGAAACAATGCCAATGACACCATGATGCCAATTTTCTCCACCTAAAACAATGGAATTTTCTTGGTCTATATGATCTTTAGCAATTCTATCCATAGCTTCTTGAAAAATTCTTTTTTCAATGATTTGGCGATTGCTATTGTAGCGATTTAATTTTTCCGTAATTTCGTGAGCCTCTGCTACATTTTCTGTCAAAAATAATTCAATTGCCTCATCTGCTTTTCCCATTCTACCACAAGCATTCATACGAGGGGCTACCCCAAATGAAATCGAAGTAGAATCTATTTTTTTCAATTTAATGCTTTTTATCAATTCGCGTAACCCTATGTTTTTGGTTACAGCAACTAATTTGAGTCCCAATTTTGTGATAACTCTATTTTCATCAATCAAAGGAACAATATCTGAAATCGTTCCAATACATACCAAGTCTAAATATTTCAAATAGGCTTTTTCCAGTAATCCAAGTTTTTCGCTGATGGCTTGTATCAATTTGAATACGACTCCCACACCAGCTAATCCCTGAAAAGGATATGTGCTATCTTTTCTTTTTGGATTTACGACAGCCAATGCCTTTGGTATTGTGTCCAATGGCTCATGATGGTCTGTTACAATGGTTTCCATTCCAAGTTCAGTAGCATAATCTACTTCCTCCATGGCCGTAATGCCACAGTCAACGGTTATCATCAATTGATAGCCCTTTTTGGCAAGATGTTCCATTGCCTTTTTATTTAAGCCATACCCTTCTTCTAGTCGATCTGGCACATAATAATCTGCCTGTAATTGTTGTTCTGCTAAAAAGCGTTTCAACACTGTGATACTGGTAATACCATCCACATCGTAATCACCATAAATGACGACTTTTTCGTGTTCCTGTATCGCTTTTTGAATACGATTAACAGCCTTTTCCATGTCATTGAGTAAATATGGAGAATAAAAATCATTTCGATTTGGATTTAAAAAGACTTCAATTTTATCTTTTTGTGTAATGTTTCGATTGACTAATATATTAGCAACCAATGTTGGTAATTGAAATTGCTCTGCGATTTCTTTTACTTTTGTTTCATCTGTTTCATAATACTCCCATTTTTTCTTCATAGGTCTCTCCTATCCTTCTTTTTTTATATTTTATACTATTTTTGTATTTTTTTAAACCCTGTCTCTTA
>CAMCHB010000009.1 GCA_945874585.1 uncultured Clostridium sp.
TAACAAAACGTTTAACTTTTGCATTTTTGCTTTAATAATTTCTTTACTTTCATCTCTTGATCTTTTACTAAATCTTGATCTAATAAGCAGATTTCAGAATAGAATTTTCCAACTCTACCTTGAACTATTTTTTCAGCAATTGCTTCTGGTTTTCCTTCATTCATAGCTTGTGCTTTTAAGATTTCCATTTCTTTGTCTAAAACATCCTTTGGAACATCTTTTTCTGCTAAATATTCTGGTTTAGCAGCTGCAATTTGCATGCATATGTCTTTTGCAAGTTCTTCATCTGCTACAGTCATATCAACTAATACGCCGATTTTACCATCGCCATGAATATAGCTTTCAACCATTCCTTCTGTTTCAAATCTTTGGAATCTTCTAATCGTGATATTTTCACCAATTGTTGCAATTTTATTGGTTAAAACTTCTTGTACTGTTTTTCCTTCTTCAGCCATAGAAGGTTGTGCCAATAATGCTGCCACATCACTTGGATTTTTTTCAACGATTTGTTTTGCAACTTCAGCTACAAATTCTCTAAATTCAGCATTTTTAGCCACAAAATCTGTTTCTGCATTAACTTCTACAACAGTACCTACTTTTTTATCGGCAGATACATAAGAAGCAACAATACCCTCTGCTGCAATACGATCAGATTTTTTAGCAGCTTTTGTAATACCTCTTTCTCTTAAAAGCTCCATTGCTTTTTCCATATCTCCATCTGTTTCTGTTAATACTTTTTTGCAGTCCATCATACCTGCACCTGTTTTTTCTCTTAAAGATTTTACTTGTTGTGCTGTTATCATATCATCCAACCCCCTTTATTATTCTTTTTCAGCTACGACTTGCTCCATATCAGTTGCTTCTTCTTTTACGCTTTGCTCTTCAGCTTCTGGTGCAGTAGCATCCATAGCTTCGCCTTGTCTGCCTTCAATAACTGCATTTGCCATAACATCTGCAATTAGTTTAACAGCACGAATAGCGTCATCATTTCCTGGAATAGGATAATCAACATCTTCTGGATTGCAGTTTGTATCAATTAAACCTACAACTGGAATATTTAACTTTCTTGCTTCTAAGATAGCAATTCTTTCTTTTTTAGGATCTACGATAAAGATAGCACCTGGTAATTTTTTCATTTCTTTAATACCACCAAGGTTTTTCTCTAATTTTTCCATTTCTTTTTTAAGATTGATAACTTCCTTTTTAGGTAATAAATCGAAAGTTCCATCTGTGCTCATTTCTTCTAGTTTCTTTAATCTTTCAACTCTTTTTTGAATTGTTTTATAGTTAGTAAGCATTCCACCTAACCATCTTTGATCAACATAAAACATATTGCATTTTAAAGCTGCTTCTTTTACACATTCTTGTGCTTGTTTTTTTGTTCCAACGAACAAAATGTCTTTTCCTTCTTCAGCTTGCTCTTTGATGAATGCATATGCCTCATCTAATTTTTTTGATGTTTTTTGTAAATCAATAATATGGATTCCATTTCTAGCTTGGAAAATGTATTCAGCCATTTTAGGATCCCATCTTCTTGTTTGATGTCCAAAATGAACACCTGCTTCTAATAATTGTTTCATAGCGACTACTGCCATTTTCAATTCCTCCTCTTTGTTTTGACATCCATATACTTTCCATTTAAGAACACTTTAGAAAAGCACAATCTTAAACTAAGTATATGTGTTTATTTTTTAACTCTGATAGTATATCAAAAAAATCAGATAAAATCAATACATTTTCCACATTTTATCCGACTTTTCCGAAAAAAGCTGTGCTAAAAAACACAGCCTACTTGTTCTTATTTTATAATTTACGAAATACGCCACAAACTTTTCCTAATATCATGCAATCTGGCACAATGATAGGATCCATCGTACTATTTTGTGGTTGTAAACGTATGTGATCTTTCTCTTTATAAAATGTTTTTACTGTTGCTTCATCTCCTATAAGAGCTACCACAATTTCTCCATTTTCTGCCGTATTTTGCTTACGTACCAAAATATAGTCCCCATCTAAAATACCAGCTTCAATCATGCTTTCTCCACGGACGGTTAGCATAAAGCTTTCGCTGTTTCCTACAAAATCGATAGGAATTGGAAATGTATCGGTAATATTTTCAACTGCTAAAATAGGGGCTCCTGCTGTAATTTTTCCGACCACCGGTACCTCTACCATTTCTTTTCCAGAATATACCTCTTTTTGAGTAGGTGATTTTTTTTCGTCTAGTCCACCTTTTAATAATTTCAAAGTTCTTCCTTTTTGCTGTTCACGTTTGATATATCCCTTTTCTTCTAATTTGTTTAAATAACCATGAACAGTTGCTGTTGAGCGCAACCCAACGGCTTTTCCGATCTCGCGAACAGATGGTGGATAACCATTTGCTTTAATCTGCTTTTGTACAAATTTCAAAATGGCCTTTTCGCGTGCATTTAATTCTGCCTTTTCCTTACTTTTCTTCTTTCTCACAAAACATCTTTCCTTTCTCTACTCATCACATTTTAACAAGCCTACATCTTCTCCTATTTTGTGGAAAGTATATCATAGAAAATGAAAAATGTCAAACAAAAGTTTTGGTTTTTATTAGATTTTGGAATAGAGAAAAGTCCCCTTACATACTAAAAAGATATAGACAATACTTTGCCTATATCTCCTTTTTATTGTGCAATATAAATATTGGGATCCACGTTTTCATCGTTTTTCAAAATTTCAAAATGCAAATGAGCTTCATCTGCGATTTCAAAAATAGCTGTGTTTCCAACAGTTCCAATGGTTTGTCCACTCTTTACTTCTTCTCCTTCTGTTACAAACTCAGCTGTTAATAAATTCGCATACACGGTTTTAAATTGATTTTGATGTTCTATCACAACTGTCAATCCATAACGAGGATCATTCTTAATAGCTATTACTTTTCCATCTGCTGCTGCCTTAACCACACTTGTTTTCTCAGCTTTTAAATCAATTCCAGGGTGTGTCATCCATTCCTTCAAAGTTTCAGAATACACCAATTTATCTTGTGCATATTCTCTCATTTCTTCCCCATCAACTGGTTTGGTAAACACCGGATCCTCTGTTTTGTTTTCTTGCTTTTCTGTTTTGTTTTCGCTCTTTTTAGTCTTTTCCTTTGTTTTAACCGTATTTTCTTTGGCATTGGTTGTTGTCGTATTGACCTGCTGATTACTACTTGTATTGGAACTGATATGAAAGCTGGTGTTTTCGTTTATTTCATTTTTCATTTCATTGGCTTGTATGACATTTTTTCCAAGTGAACTACTGGTTTGGGCTGTCTGATTGTCCGCTTCATTATCGACTTGATTTGGTACTAACTCTGTCAGTTTGGCAGCAGAAAAATCTTCCTTCGTTCCTTTATGATTTCCTCCATACACCACAAGCAACGCAATCACAATAATGGCAGTTATACCAACTATGACAAAGGCTCCATACCAAATTGCTTTGGACTTTTCTTGATGATTTGATCTATTTTCTCTTCTCATTTCTTTCCTCCTTCATTTTGTCTTTATCCAAAGTATTTCCTTTTTTTTGAAGTTTATGCACTTTTTACATAGAAATTATCGCAACATTTTGATAAAAGTGATGGATAATTTCTTCATAATTTTCCCCCTGTTTTGCCAAGCTATCACTACCAGTTTGACTAAGTCCTACCCCATGTCCATATCCAATGACTGAAAAAGTTACTTGATTTTCTCCTACTTGAATAGCAAAATGTGCTGATTTTAAGCCAAATAATGTACGTGCTTCTACACCAGATAGCAAATGGTTGCCAATTTTTACTGTTTTTGCACGCCCAGAGTCCGTATATTCTGTAATACAAATCGTATCTTCTCCCCAATGATCAATCTGAAAATCCGCATATTTTTCTTTCATTTTTTGCATCAATTCTTCTTTGGTCATAATAACTTGCGAAGCATATTGCTGGTAATTTTCTTCTCCAGCAGTTTCTACACTTTGTAAATATGGATAATCACTACCTCCCCACACGTTAATTGGTACCTCTGTTTTTCCCCCGCTATTGGAATGAAAAAAAGCATTGATAGCTTTTCCTTCATACGTAATAATTTTTCCATGGGTACTATGAACCGCTTCCTCAATCTTATTCCAATTTTGTTGTCTTTGTCCTTCTTCCCATCGATTCATACGATCTTCTTTGGAAATCCACGCTTGACAGCAATTGGGATCATCGCAAATCTCTGCATTTTCTGGATGCTTTCCTGCCTTATGTTGGATTTTGTAAACCGTATAGGTCCTAGCCACCACAGCCTGTGCTTTCAATGCTTCTATTTCAAAGTCTGCTGGCATTTCGGCTGAAACGACTCCTAACAAATACGTATCCATCGGCAATTCTTCGACCGTTTGGCTTTTGGTATGCCATACACGAACTGTTTTTCCGTCGTTCCATTCTTCTGATGAAATGCTCGATGCCTCCTCATTTTCTCCCACGCTTCCCGTTTCTTGGCTTGCAAATGGTTTGGTAAAAACAAGTGGTATAACAAAAATTGCCAAGATTAAAAGTGCCATATAGCCTATTATTTTTTTCATGATTCGCCTACCACCATTAACTTTTTCTTCATGTACTGCAGAATTCTTTTTTCAATACGTGATACCTGTACTTGATTGATTCCCAATATTTTCGCTACCTCTGTTTGTGTTTTTTCCTTGTAATAACGCAAAACAATGATTTCTTTTTCACGTGTCTCCAATTCATTGATCATATCTTGCAGACATATTTTATCAATAACACTGGCTGTTTCATCTTTTCCCACACGAATGCGTTCTATTTTGCTGGTTTTGCCATCTCCCTGATTGCCCTGATAAGCTTCTTCTTGAATGGATTCCAAAGGACGATCCGAATCCAATGCCACCGCAATTTCTTCTTTACTCACTTTTAAAATATCTGCTAATTCTGTTATACCAACTTCTCTCCCTTCTTTCATCATATATTCTCTTTGTACTTCTTTAATTTTAGCCAACAATTCTTTAATACTTCTACTAACTCGAATTAAGCCATCATCTCGTATGTATCTTTTTATTTCTCCTAGTATGTATGGTACCGCATAAGTTGATATTCGCACATCAAAATTAACATCAAAACGTTTAATGGCCTTGATAAATCCAACACATCCAATTTGATACAAATCTTCTTTTTCATGGCCTCTTCCGTAAAAACGTTTTACAATGCTCCAGGTCAATCCCTCATTTTTCTTCAAAATTTCTTCCATGACTTGTTCATCTCCATTTTGTGCTTTGATAATATCCTCTATCTTCGTTTCATACATAAAAGCTCCTCTCTTTTGTCTAATTTTTTAAGTATGTAAAATACGTTTTCCTAAACTTGCCTCTTCCAGCTGGTTACATGCCTTTATTTTTTTCTTCATAGTCACTTTGGTCCCTAAACCAACAATGGATTCTACCTTCACTTCATCCATAAAACTTTCCATGATGGTAAAGCCCATTCCAGATCGCTCCAAATTTGGTTTGGATGTATACAGTGGCTCCATTGCTTTATCTACATTTGGGATTCCTTTACCCGTATCCGAGATTTCGATTGTAATGGTACGTTGAAAAATTCTTGCCTGTATTTGAATGGTTCCCTCTCGATCCTCATAACCATGAATGATACAGTTTGTAACTGCCTCTGATACTGCCGTTTTTATGTCAGCTAATTCTTCAATGGTTGGATCCAATTGGGATGCAAAAGCTGCCACTGTAATTCTGGCAAATGCCTCATTATTGGATTTACTTAAAAATTCCAATCGCATTTCATTTTCATACACTTCCTTCATACTTTCCTCCTATTTTTAATTTACTTTACTTTGTTCTAACGGAATAATCTTCGTGACACCAGACATGTCCAATATTTTTTGCAAATTTTCCTTTACATTGCGCATTACCAATTTTCCTCCTAGCATGGATATTAGTTTGTAACGCCCAACAATCATTCCAATTCCGGAACTATCCATAAAAGAAACATGATCAAAATCAAGTACAACTCTTTTTGGCATATATCTTTGAATTTCATAATCAGCCCTCCTTCTGATGGTTTCAACAGCATGATGATCGATTTCCTCATCAATTTGAATGACTAATAAACTATCTTTTCGGTTGAAATCTATTTTCACATTTACCTCCATTCGAGCATAATTGCTCTTATTAAATGTTCTATTTATTGTATACGATATTTGGTAATTTTTTCCTTTCGTTTTTGTAAGTTTTCGAACGACAAAAAAAGACCAAATCTGCTTTTTACGCAAATTTGATCTTTTTATTTATTCTCTTATGGTTGTTGTGTTTGTGTCGTTTGTGGAACGGTTATATTTACTGGTGCTGTTTGTGTTTGTGGTTGTGGTTGCGTAACCGCTGTTCCATCATTGCTTTGTACAGCTGCTGTATTATCCGCTGTTTGGTTGCCATTTGTAGCACTATCTCCCGTATTGCCATTTGTAGCACTATCTCCCGTATTGCCATCTGTTGTTTGTCCGCTGGTACTTGATCCATTCATTTTCATGTAATCCGTAATTGAAATTTGTTGTCCATTATAATCTAAATAATAAACTTCTTTTCCGGAATTTGTAACAGAGTAAATTCGATTGAACGCACATGGTGCTACTGCTTTACCACTTGAGTTGATAATACCATATTTCTTATCACGACATACCACTATACCTTCGATATCAGGTATTACTAGCACATTGTTACTAACTTGATCCTTTTGAGAAGATGTGATACATCCGAAACTATCATAAACTGTATCCAATACTTGGTTACCATTTTTATCAAAAGCACCCCATTTTTTTCCTTTCATAACTGGTATGATATTGTCAAATAACAACATACTGTTTTTGATATCATTGGTCTTAAATTGTGTTGTGTCTACACCAATTTTTTCATATTCAATATAAACTACTCTTTTACCATTCTTGTCCAAAACGCCATACATATTATTATTTTGTACATAGTATAAACGTAAATCATTATCTAAGATTTTAATAGAATCATAATTTGGTTCTATTTTTTGAGATCCTTCACTTGAGAAAATACCCATTTTCTTGTTGGTTGTAACATAAAAATCTTTTGATACTTCGATAAATTCAATCGCATCGTATTTTGCACCAATAACATCTTTGTTGTCCGTGGTAATAACACCATATTTATATTTATCTTTCTCCTCTTGTTTACGAACTACAATTAAATCATAAAGCAAAGCCTTTTGATTTTTGTATTCTGGTGCTACACCTGAATAACCATAATTAGATGATACGATAGATTCATATTGAGATACTAAGTAATTTAAGGTGATAATTTCAATACGATTGTATTGTTGGTTATATTTAATTTTTAAATTCAAACCAATTCCTGCATCATCTGAATCAACATAGATTTTTCCGTTAATGGTTCTGGCAGGCTCACTCATGGTATACCAGTCGTAGTCCGTTGTGTTGGCTGTTGGATCTAATTTGTACATTAGATTAGAACCTGATTCATAACCAGCTACTTCTTTTTTGTTATTGACATAACACTTTGTGTTTTCCTCTGTCAATTTGTTGTAATCACCATGATAATACTCATAACCACCAATTTTTGCTAAATCTTCGATGGATACAAACAATTTCCCTGATGTTTGATCAAATGAAAATAACGTACTTGGCATTTGTGCTCTTGTTTTATCAACGTATAATTTCAATGTTTTAGATTCTACATAATTCATATATAACATAATGCCTAACACTAAGAAAAACAAAATTACTGTTAAAATAATAGCAATTTTTAGAATCTTTTTCGTACGCTTTGTCTTTTCATTCATTTCTTCTCCCATTAAATTCATATTTTTCTCCCCCCGTTTCCAAATAAGAACTATTTATTTCCTATCTTTTCCACAAATTAGTTTTCTTTCGTATAGCCATATTTTCGGTAAAATTCCTCTCGGAAACTTAATAAATTGTCATTTTCAATTTCTATTTTAACTCTTTCCATCAATTTCGTCAAGAATCTTAAATTATGAATAGAAAGCAATCGAACTCCCAAAATTTCTTTGGCTTTCACCAAATGTCGAATATAGGCTCTCGTATAATTTCGGCAAGCATAACAATCACATTCTGGATCTAATGGTGTAAAATCATGCGCATATGTTTGATTACGTACCACCACTTTTCCATGAGATGTCATAGCTGTTCCATTTCGAGCAATTCGTGTTGGTAAAACACAGTCACACATATCAATACCACGCAAAACAGCCTCTATCAAATAATCTGGTGTTCCTACTCCCATCAAATAACGTGGTTTGTCTTTTGGCAAGAATTGTGTCGTGTATTCCATCACATCACACATTAGTTCTTTTGGTTCCCCAACACTTAATCCACCTACAGCATAACCTGGTAAATCTAAAGCTACCAAATCTTTTGCAGATTGCTCACGCAAATCTTTAAACATACCACCTTGCACTATACCAAACAAAGCTTGTTTGTCTGTATTTTTATGAGCTTCTTTGCAACGAATAGCCCATCTGGTTGTTCTCTCCATGGATTGTTTCGTATATTCATAGGTAGCCGGATATGGTACACATTCATCAAATGCCATGATAATATCGGCTCCCAAATCATTTTCTACTTCAATGGCCTTTTCCGGACTTAAGAAGTGTTTGCTTCCATCTAAATGAGACTTAAATTCGACCCCCTCTTCTGTAATCTTGCGTAAGTCTCCTAAACTAAACACCTGAAATCCTCCACTATCAGTTAAAATAGCTCTATCCCAATGCATAAATTGGTGAAGGCCTCCCGCTTCTTTGACCAATTTACTACCAGGTCTCAAGTACAAATGATAGGTATTGGATAAAATAATACTTGCTTTTACTTCATCCTTTAATTCTTCCGGTGTCAATGATTTCACCGTAGCTTGTGTGCCAACTGGCATAAAAATGGGGGTTTCAATCACACCATGAGGTGTGTGAATACGTCCTCTTCTAGCGCCAGATTGCTTACATTCGTGAATCAATTCGTATGTAATTGCTGCCATAATTTCTTCCTTTCTTTATTCATAAATAAACATTGCATCACCAAAGCTGAAAAATCGATAACGATCTTGAACCGCTTCCTGATAAGCTTTCATAATAAAATCTCGATCGGCTAATGCAGATACCAACATAATTAAAGTAGACTTTGGTAAATGGAAATTGGTAATCAAGGCATCGATACATTTGTAATGATAGCCAGGATAAATAAAAATACTGGTATCTCCTTCTGTTTCTTTTACCATGCCATTTTCATCTGCCACTGTTTCCAACACACGGCAAGAAGTTGTCCCACATGCAATAACTCTTTTACCCGCTTTTTTGGCTTGATTGATTTTAGTGGCCTCTTCTTTTTTGATGTAATAATGCTCTGTGTGCATTTGATGTTCTTCTATGTTTTCTACTTTTACCGGACGGAATGTACCAATTCCAACGTGTAAAGTTACATTAGCAATAACAATTCCTTTTTCTTCTATTTTCTGCAACAACTCTTTGGTAAAATGCAAACCTGCTGTTGGAGCTGCACAAGATCCTTCGTACTTGGCATAGACGGTTTGATAATCCTCGTTGTTTTTTAATTTTTCTGTGATATATGGTGGAAGTGGCATCAAACCAATTTGATCCAAAATCTCGTGAAAGATTCCTTCATACGTAAATTGGATTTTACGATTTCCATTTTCCATCACTTCGAGGATTTTTCCCTTTAATAGGCCATCTCCAAAAATAATTTCTGCTCCTTCTTTTAATCGTCTACCAGGCTTTACAATAACCTCCCAAATGTCTCCTTCCACTCTTTTTAAAAGTAAAATTTCAACTGGTATTTTGGTATCTGCTTTGATCCCATACAAACGAGCTGGAATAACTTTGGTATTGTTGATGACCAAACAATCTCCTGGCTCTAGGTAATCAATAATGTCCTTAAATATTTTGTGTTCAATGGTCTTTTTCTTTTTATTCAAAACCATTAAACGAGCTTCATCTCTTTTTTGACTGGGATGTTGCGCAATCAATTCTTTTGGTAAATCAAAATCAAATTCTTCTATTTTCATTTTTAATGCCTCTTTTACTTTATTTAAATTTTCTCTTCATCTGCATGGAATAAACTCGTTAAGACTTGTACCACATTATGGTACAAATTCTGAATTTCTTCTAGCATATTGTTTGGCTCTTTGGCAAGTGTAACTGTTTTTCCATACAAAAAGTCATTTTCTTTTACAGGTTTGATCGTATAAACTTTTGGATCTAATCCAATATAAGTTCCATTATCTGAAATTCTCTTTTGCATATAATCACGATACCAATTGGCTAAACTGATATAAAGTTCACTTTGATAACCATATTTGGCATGATCATGCAAAGCCGGTACCTGGTAACCATTATCGGTTGCATTTTTTTCTAAGGTATGCAAGAATTCATGTAAAAAAACTTCTTCTGGGAACTGATTAACCCCCGTATCATAACGATACATGTAACTATTTTTGTCATTTGGAAGTCGTATGTTGGAAAATCCAATGTTTTGATATTCCATACCTCCCAGTCCAATCCAATCATTAACTGGTATTTCAGAATGTTTGGTTAAATCTCCTAGTTTAACCACTGCAAAAATGTGGTCGTACTGATTTTTTTCAATATACGGTTGAATCAAATTTTCCACATCGGTTGGATTCACATAATAAGCATTTTCTTCATCGTAGGAAATAGATGTAATCGGTGTTTCAATCGGAATGATTTGATAACGAACTGACATTTTTCCTTGTGAGTATTGAGCACATGTATTTTTAAATCGCTCCATATCTGATTTCATCAGTTTTGCTTCCTCTTCATCTATTTGAAATTGATAACGCTTTTGGTTGATGGTCACATCAGTTTGATAAAAAATGAAACAAGCCATATTCCAAACAGAACCTGTATCTGGTGTTCCCTCTTCCATTTTTAAATCAGAAAACCAAGCGGTTCCTTTGCATAAGCAATCATATCCTCCTAATCGAAAACCGATGTTTACTTCTTCTCTTGTTTTGGAGTCAAAATAAAATGTGATTTCTTGCCAATCTTTTTGTGTTCCGCTTACAATTTTAGATCGCTCTGTCGTTCCCTCTATGGCAATTTGAGCTCCTCCGCCATGGCTGCCATTTTCAGCTTCAATTCCTTTTGTTTTTACCTTACAGGTTACCTTGTATGGCGTGTTTGGTTTGACATTTACCTTGGTATAAAACATCGCATCATTGTAAACAGGCGATTCTATTTTGTAGCTTGCATAAGAATCTGCTGTCACATCTGGATCTCTGGTAAAGGTAGATGTATACACATTTCTTTCTGCTCTCACAAAATTGATATAATCACGTTGCTTGTATACTTGGAATGTCTGATATAACGCATAAATAGCAAAGATTAAAATACACCATGATAGTATTTTCTTTAAAATATAACTACTTTTACGCATGCATTTCTCCTTTTAATCAATTGGTTGATGAGCACTCAATTGAATAATTTTTTCCATGTTATCATCTTTGGCTGCTTTGTTTTTACGAATTGCTCCACATTTCTGACAACGATGGATAATCACATACCCTTTTTTTGGATTCATTTCAATTCCAATTGGCTCTAATAAACCATGACATTCTTCTTGTCGATCCCCCGGATTTTTATCCAAATGCTTCGAATATAAGCAAAACGGGCAATGATTACGGCAAGAATATCCTAATTTTGGAACTTTTTTTCCACAATGTTCACAAATAAATTCTTCATCTATTTCTAAAAAATTTTTCATATTTCCTCTTATTCTTCAAATACACTATCTCCAATAAATTCACGAATCAAAGAATGATTTGGAATATATTTTGGATCAATTGGTTCAAAATAACTTAATAAACGATACAATCTTTTGGCTTCTGAATATTCTGGATGAATATTGCCAATACGTTTTAACAATGGCATAGCATAATTTCTTAAAACGCCTAATTCATAAACCAAAGAAGAGTTAAACATAGCATCTGCTTCTTCTTGGAATGGGAAAATATTGCGGTTTTCCCCACGATTAACAGAATCCCACATAGCAAGTGTATGCAAAGCAGAATAACCTCTAAAGTTGAAATCTCTTACGATTCTTCGAACCAAACGCGTATCGGTTGTTGAAATACGGTTGTAATAATCGATATTAAGGACTGTTAAAGCACTGATATAAATTTTAAATTTTAAACTTTTATCAATTTCACTGGTTAATTCATCATTCAAACAATGGATTCCTTCGATGACTAAAATTTCATCTTTCGCCAAAGACATAGTATTTCCCTTATATACTTTTTTTCCTGATAAGAAATCAAATGTTGGTGCTAGAATGGTCTCTCCCTCAATCAATTTGCGAAGATGATCATTGAATAATTTTAGATCAATAGCATGAATTGATTCAAAATCATAGTTTCCAAATTCGTCACGTGGTGTTTCTTCTCTTTCAACAAAATAATTGTCCACTGAAATGGTAACTGGTTTCATTCCATTTAAACGTAATTGGATTCCTAGCTTTTTAGCAAAAGTTGTTTTCCCAGAGGAAGTTGGTCCTGCAATCAAAACTACCTTAGTATTTTTTCTGTTGGCAATTTGGTTAGCAATTTCAATGATTCGTTTTTCATGTAAAGCCTCATCCACTAGAATGCATTCCTTGGCTTTGTGTTCTTGTACCACTCGATTTAATTTATAGATGGTATTGACATTTAGGACACGATGTACTTTCTCATAATCATCCAAAGTTTCAATCAATTTATTGCATTCCTTATAAGGTGCTAATTGTGTTGGATTTTGTTTACTTGGGTAACGGATTAAAAAGCCTTGACGATATTTGATGATATCAAATATTTTCAAATGACCTGTTGAAATTGGCATAACTCCATAAAAATAATTGAAATAATTATCGCAAAAATAAAAGGTTACATCTTTTTCTTCTTTTAAATCCAATTGCAATTTTCCTTTTAGTGTTCTTTCTTTGTTATAAAAAGATTCCGCTTCTTCTCGTTTCATTTCTTTACGTACAATTGGTAAGTCCTTTTGAATGATTTCATTCATTCTTTCTTTTACTTTTGCTATCATTTCATCGGTTACTGTTTTATTATCGACCTCGCATAACATAGCATTATCCAATTGATAATCGACTGTTAACAAAGCATCTGGATATAGCTCACTAAAAGCTTTGCCCATTACAAATAGAAGTCCTCGTACATAGATTCTTTTACCATCTTTATTGGTATAATCGATTAACTCTAATTTAGCACGATCATGAAGAGCATAGTTTAATGGTTTTACTTCATTATTGACACGACATCCCATAACAGCATTGGTTGCTTTTTGAATGTCTGCCTCACACAATTCGTTGACTCTTATTCCTTCTTTCGTCTCTATTTCTTTGTCTTGATATAATACTTTCATAAAATTCCTCCGTCTAATTTTGATTTTTTCGTATATTTTCTAGAATATTAGCAGAGTCTAATGCCTTTGGTGTAAACAATTTTACATATTCTGTTTGAATCTCAGGAAATGCATCTGCTACATATAAGATTTTTCCATCTTCCTTTTCTACTTTTAAATTTGGAAATGTTTTTAACATCACTTCATTCGAGAAATAACGATCCACAAATTTCTTCATTTTCGGTTGTTCATACATTTTCGTATAGGTTCCAATGTACTGATCGGTATTGGCTATATTAAAATGATACACATCTACCAATCTTGTAAAAAACATTTTTAATGCAAAGCCTGTAACAACACAATCGACAAATAAAGCAATTACAATGGTTAGAATGATAGGTTTGCGATACGCTGCTTTGACTTTTTCTTCCAGCCACGCAATAAAGCGATCCACTTTTGGATTGCAATAGGTCATTAAAAAAATAGCTAACAATCCCCAAAAGAAAGAGTATTGCACGCAAATTCTTCCATTGATATTAAAGGGAATATTGGAATAATCCCACCACATCACATGGAAAAACATCTCTCCAACCCAGCTTACTAAATATTCTACGACCGATCCCACTAAAAAGCCACCAAAAAATAAGCTAAAATTGTTTTGTTTCATGTTTTTTAAGGCTAATATCATCACGACTGCTCCCAAGCCATAAATACCACAAAATGGTCCTACCAAAAAGCTCTTACGACTTTCTATCACACCTTTTGTTACCAGTCCAAATAAGGTTTCTATGATATAGCCCAGTACACTGTAAATAATAAAATATAAAAATATCTTCCATATACTCACACCAAAAATGGTGATTTCTTTTTTCTCTTTTTTGTTATCCATATTTTTTCCTCATCTATTGGTAAATTTGTATTCTATTGTATCATATCTAGCTATCACACGCAATATATTATTCAATTCCATATTGACTTTCATACAATTTAGCATACCTTCCTCTTTTTTCTAGCAAAGCCTGATGCGTTCCTTGTTCCACCAGATGTCCTTGCTCTAAATAAATCACTTGATCTGCTGTTTGAATCGTTGATAAGCGATGGGCAATCACAATTGCGGTTGAATTTTGAGTAATTTGTTCCATTGCTTTTTGCACTTTTTCCTCTGTCAATAAATCAATATTGCTGGTTGCTTCATCTAAAATTACATAGGGAGGTTTTACCAATAAAATACGAGCAATATTGATCAATTGCACTTCTCCCTCTGATAAAAGATTATCTTGTGAAACAACTGTATCATAGTCTTTTTCAAGATGTTTGACAAAAGAATCTAATTGCGTTAGTTGTACAATTTTTTGAAATTCTTCTTCGGTTACATCTTCTTTTCCATACACAATATTTTCGCGAATTGTGCCAGCAAACAAATGCGTATCTTGTAACACGATTCCGATATTTTTGCGCAAAATCCCCAATGGAATTTGCTGAATGTCTTGCCCTCCTATGGTGATTTTTCCTGTTTCAATGGGATAAAAACGCAAAAGCAAGCTTGCCAAAGTTGTTTTTCCAGAACCGGTTTTACCAACAATCGCAATTTTCTTTTTTTCCGGTATGATCAAATTAAAATTTTGAATGATTGGTTTTCCTTTTTCATACGAAAAATTAACCTGCTTAAATTGAATGTCTCCTTGTAAAATCGGAACTGGCTCTGGTAAATTTTCGATTGGTTCTTCTGTTTCCTTCTCAAAAGTTCGAATACGTTTATATGATACATAGGCCATCTGCATTTCGGTTATTAAAGATGTAATTTCATGAAATGGCTTGGTATAAACCGATACATAAATTAAAAAGGTAGACATATCTCCAATGGTTAGCATTTGTTTTTGCAATAAAATGGTGCCCACAATTCCTAATATAACATAAGCCAAATTTGTCACCAAGCGTGCTCCCGGATTGCTTAAAGCAGAATAGAACTGTGCCTTAAAAGAAACCTGGTACAATTGATCATTGTATTGATCAAATTGGTGCAATGCTTTTTCTTCGTATGCATTGTTTTTCACCATTTGATAACCAGCTATCATTTCATCTGCATATTCGCTTATTTGCGAAATTTTACTAGCACGTTTTTGGAAAAATTGATTGGTCTTGGTGGTAATTTTTTTGGAAATCAAATACATACAAGGAGCTGATGCGATTAGCAAAATAGCCAATGTTACATTGATTTGCCACATCAATATCGTAGCTCCTAAAATGGTAGTAATACCGGACAGTACTTTAAAAACAGTCTGTGTGATACCCCTTGCCACGTTTTCAACATCTGTATTGATGGTATTTAACACATCTCCCAATGTATGATGATCTAAATAAGAACAGCGCACATACTGTATCTTATGCTCGATTCTTTCACGTAATCGATAAGCTTCTTGACTGGCCAATTTTGCCAAAGCTGTGTTGGCTATGGTTTCACTCATCCAAATTCCCAAATAAAAAAGAAGTAATAAAACAATAGCCTTTTCGATTACCTGTTGATTCGATTGGTCCAATGTTCGACCAATATGGGCTGGAATCAACATTTGCAAACCACCATATAAAACAGCAAACACACCAATTAAAATCATCCATGGAATCCAATGTTTTTTTGTTTTCATACAGTTTTTCCCCCTTCTTGAATACGACACATTTTTTGATAAAATGGACAATTTTTCTTTAAATTCTCATGCGTATCCAATCCAATGATTGTTCCATTATCCAGTACCAAAACACGATCACAATTTTGAACTGTACTAATTCTTTGGGAAGCAATCACTATGGTCATTTGTTGTTCTTTTCCATATTGAATGCAACGTTTGATTACCTCTTGTTCTGTTTTCAAATCCAAAGCACTTGTCACATGATCTAACAACAAAATCTTACCATTTCCCAGTAAAGTTCTTGCCAATGCTAATCTTTGTCTTTGACCACCAGATAAATTGGCTCCATTGTTATAAAGCATTTCCTGTAATCCATTGTTTTTTTGTCGTATCACATCATCTGCATCTGTCCTATATAAAATATCTTGCATTTTTTCTGGTGCTATTTTTTGACCCAAAGTCAAATTTTCTTCTATGGAACCTGTTATAAAACTAGGATTTTGTTCCATCATGCGAACATTTCTTTTTAGGCATGGCTGACTATAAATAGAGATATCTGTTCCAAATAGATATAAATGACCTTCTGTAACTGGATAACTACGGTTAATCAATTGCAATATGGTGGATTTTCCAGCGCCTGTTGGGCCAATGATTCCTATGACTTCCCCTTTTTCAATTGCCAAGTCAAAATGAGATAAAATTCTTTTTTTCTTATCTTCTGCATAGGAGAAAGAAACATCCTGGAATAAAACTGCCAAATTGGATGTCTCCACCATTTTTTCTAACCCCTTTTTATTTTCTTCTTCCCAGTTCCAAACTTCTTCCACTCTTTTTAAAGAAGAAAAAGCTTTGGTATAAATGCTAATCAAATTAGACAATATAACAACTGCTGTTACAATTTGCGTCACATAGCTAATGATCGCAACCAATTCCCCCTGGGTAATCCCTTGTATTTGAATTTGGCCTTGTCCATACCATAAAATCCACACAATAACAAGGTTCAAAATCAAAGTCGTAATCGGACTTAAAACAGCAGATAATACATTTGCCATCTGATATTGATGATAGTTTTCCTGGTTCCATTTTTGAAATTTCTTTTCTTCTTTTGTTCCTGCCACAAAACTACGAATTAGTTTCATATTGATAAACTGTTCTTTTACCTTATCCAGCATTCGGTCTAAAAATTGATTTGCTTTTTGGAAAAATGGAACAGTCCAACGTATCATACAAGCGAGTATCAGTGAAAATAAAATCGTTCCTCCCAGTACCATTAGGGCTATTTTTCCACTAATCCATGCAATCATAACCAAGGATGCCAAACAAATAAATGGCACACGAACAACCAATCGAATCCACATAGCAATTGCCATTTCGATTTGAAAAATATCATTGGTCAATCGATTTACCAAAGTAGCACTTCCTGTCTTTTCTAAGGTTGCATTGGGAATTTTCAAAATATGCTGAAATAGCTGATGACGCAATTCTTTTCCCAACCCCTGTGATGCTTTGGCTGCATAATACTGGCTCATACTCGCAATACCAAACCCTAAGATGGCAAGCACCACCAAGACCAAGCCTATTTTTATTTCTTGATCCATTGTATTGCTCATAGCATGATCCATTACATATGCAATAAGCAACGGAATGGTTACTTCAATAATGGCTTCCAGCAGTTTTCCGATTGGTCCTAGGATTAACTCTTTTCGGTAAATTTGGATAGCCTTTTTGATTGGATCCATGATGTACCTCTCTTTCTTTGCCTGTATTGTATCACAATTTTCTAGCCTTATACTAGCCCTTGTGGAAAGAATTTTTTCTTCTCTTTTCGAGATGGCTCTGCTTTATCAATCTAAGATAGGTCTTGTTATTTACTTGTTTTTTTTATATAATAAATGAAATGCAATCAATGAGGTGATTTAGGTGAAAATAAAGGAAATCCGTTTAATGAATATCGTGGTCCATCAAAATGGCGAAATCATTTACCAAGGACCAGTCAAAGATGCAGATGAAGACATACGAAATCAAGATGTTCAAAAAATGTATTTTGATGAAGATAATCAGTTAAATATAGAAATTGCATAGACTTTTTTAAGCTAAAACACACCGTATCTGGAATTGTTTAAATTCTGATAGGGTGTGTTTTTTGTGACTATGCAATGTCGTCGCCTTGCAAAATAAGCATAAAAAAACTAGCTTAAAGCTAGTTTTGTCGATATTTGTAAAAAAAGATTTGAAGATTAAATTTAATCTTGTACTAATCATACTGAATAATTCTTGATTCGTCAAGCATTTTCGTATACCACAATTCGACATTTTTCTACATTCAATCCATATTCTTCCTTTTGTAGTCACGTTTTTTGTTTATTTTCCATATGATATGCCAAGAGGTGATTGTATGAATTCCTGCGGTTTCGTGTCCTTAATTTCTTCTCTTGCATGTTTGATAGCTGAAAATTATTCCAGTGATGAAATTGCATTACTGGGTGCTTTTTTTACACAATTAGGAGATAGTTTGGCAACCATTTCTTTGTTACAAGACCAACAAAATTCTTGAATTTTTGTCATTTTAGGATCTTTTTTTTGCTTTTTTTATTCTCTCAGACAACTTTTTGTGATATAGTATTGTGTATCTTTTATGTAATCAAAACAAGGAGGAATCCATATGGAAGATGACATTACCCGAGCCATGCAGGGCGATACCAATGCTTTCACTTCCCTTATTCATTGTATTCAAAGTGACTTAGTACGTATTGCCAATGCTCGTTTAGACAATCCAGAGGATGTAAATGATGCCATTCAAGAAACTATGATATTAGCGTATCAATCCATACATAAATTAAAAAATCCAGCTTATTTCAAAACTTGGATCATTAAGATTTTAATCAATGAATGCCATAAAATTTATGTCAAAAAGAAACGTAAAAACAATTTATTCGAGAAAATTATTCATTTTCATAACCCAAGTACCGAAATTAGCCAAGATATTTATCGTGTAGAAGTTAAAAATGAGATACAAGATTTACTGGGTGTCTTAAATTACCAAGAAAAAATTTGTCTTATCTTATTCTACAACAACCATTATACGGTTGCCGAAATAGCCTCTATTTTAAATAGCAGTCCTAACACGATAAAAAGTAGGATTACTAGAGCCAAGCAAAAATTGAGAAAAGAAAAAGGAGGTGTTATCTATGAAAAACATACAGTGGAAGGACATTAACCCTGAAAATCAACCAGACGAGACAGATAAATTGATCCTTCACTATTTTCAAAATCACCCACAGGCTGTTTCTGATGAAACGATTCACACCATTGACCATACTGTTTTACAAAAGAAGCACTCCGTTTTTCACCAAATGTCCAAAATCGCTGCTGTTGTTGTCTTGTGTTTTAGTTTCACAACCGGCATTATTTTTTCAAAAGATATCACAACCTTTTTTGGTGATTTATTTAGTTTAAAATCTGTTAATATTGATAACAGTGAAATTTTCGATAATCTAAGCAAACAACAATATATTCAAAATGTGGATATGGATTATATTCCTTTGAATGAAAATTACAGCATCAAAGTAGATTATTTAATGCTAGATGATATGAATTTATATTTGGTATTTAATTTGAAATCCACTGATAAAATGCGTCAGAATGAACGAATTTCAATACCAAATTTAGTTATAAAAGATCAAAAAGGTTATGAACTGTATAATGGTAACGACTATTCTTTTATAAATACAACCTACGGATGGAATAAAATCAATTCACAGCATCAACATATCAAAAGAGAATTGCTATATATCTTGTCACCAACAGAATACAGTATGAAAAATATTCAAAACCTAAGTATAGATTTTTCAAATGTTTCTCTTTATGCAGAAAATGATAAAAATATTAAAGAAAAAGAAATAGCAAATCATGAAACTAATTTTGAAATTTCAATTCAGGAACAATATGTAAATAAAAATTCCTTTTCATATACTCCATGTAACACTGATAATCCAGATTTTTCAATAGAAAAATGCATCTTAACTAATAACCAACTCTATATAAGTTATAAAACAGCAAATTCTACAATTCTATTTGAACCAAAAATGAAGTACTCTTTAAATAGTCGCCGTCTTCTTTATACAGATAAAGACAAAAATACAAGGTCATACTATTATCTTGACAGTTACACTCTTGAACCCAAAGATGATAATGCTCCTAATTATTTAAAACTTTATGAGCAAACATCACATGCTACAATTTTATTAAAACGTGAATAAAAATAAATAGCCATCAGTTCAAAAATACTGATGGCTATTTATTTTTATGTTACTAACTTACCAGCTATACATTTTTAAATCAATGGTTACTTTGGTATTACTATTAGCATAATATCCACTAATTACTGCATCACTACCACCCTTGATAGGAATATAATCCGCTTTTCTTCTTACTCCATCGGTATAAATACGATAGGTATGAGTAGTATTAGTATAACGCACATATACCTCTAAAATTAATTCTCTTGATACCCCATCTTCTGCTGTGGCAGCTGCCTCCACTGCCATATATTGGCCATCATAGTGAATAGAAGTTCCACTAAAACTACCATAGAAACTTAATGGTGCTGGGTCATAATACCCACAGGTACTTATGGGATGAGCTTGTACTTGTGTAGGAGCAATTAGTAGAACAAATGTCATAATCATTCCTACCAATACATACATTGTTTTTTGCAATTTTTTCATTCTCCTCGCATCCTTTCTTTTTTAATTTCGTATCTAAAATACTATCTGTACTATATCAAAAATAAGCCTCATTTCGTCGAATAAGATATAAAAAAATATTTTTTTTATTTTTTTGCACCTATTTTGTCACAAAC
>CAMCHB010000010.1 GCA_945874585.1 uncultured Clostridium sp.
TCATCAGCACAATAATGGTAATCACCAGTGCTACCAATGTAATACCATGACTACCAGCTAATTCTTTCATTGACTTACCTGATAATTCCTTACTTCTCATACCTTTTTTCCTCCTTTGTTTTTTTGCTATCTTTTTACATTTTCCCTATTTTTTACTGTTTTTACTTTTTTATTCAAACGTTTGCTAACAGCTTCTTTTTTTATTCTTAAATATTACGATCATACATTGCTACTTTATCTTATTTATCAGAGTAAATCTTATATTTTCTTTTTTCAATGTACTATGGCTTTATTTTATTTGTCTGCTATTAGCTCTTTTGTATTTTATCAATATGTTTTTTCTTTGTCAATGATATTTTACCATTTATACATTTATGCATTTATTTGCAAATTTTTGTTTATTGGGTGATTTTACAAATTCTTTCTATTGTTCAAGCAATTACATTGCATCATTTGCGATTTTATATGTCTATTTCTATTTTTTATGTATTACTTAATTTTGCCATTTATTATTTAGTTCAAATTTGATATTTGTATTGGATTTGTATATAAATCGTGATACAACGAATATAATAATACTATGGAGGTGATGAAAATGGCTAAAACTGATACTTTGCATATTCGAGTTGAACCTTCTGTAAAAGCAAGAGCAGAAAAAACTTTAAATGACTTGGGTTTGTCCATCACGGAAGCAGTTAATGTATTTTTAAATCAAGTCATTTTACACGATGGTATTCCCTTTAAAATTGAAAAGCCAAAATATAAAGATCACTTTCTTACTGGAAATTATAAACGGATTCAAAGAATGTCACATACAACCTGATTGGCTTTTAATCTATAAAGTCGAAGATAGCGAATTGACCCTAATTGTATCAAGAACCGGCACACATTCAGATTTATTTTAAAAAGGGACTGTTAAAAAAGTCCCTTTTTATTACTGTTTTATCTATATATCAATTCTCTCTTTCATTTTTTCTGCCACCATTTGATACAATTTTTGATTTTGTTCTGATTGCAAATTAGGATCTTTTTCTAATATGCCAATGACTAGTTCTTGTACTTCTTTTAGCATTTCGATATCTTCGTAAATATTAGCAATCTTAAATTCCGGTAATCCATGCTGTTTCGTACCAAAAAATTCACCAGATCCACGAAGATCCAAATCTTTCTGGGCAATGACAAATCCATCATTGGTTTCTTGCATAATTTGCATTCTTTGTCGAACGACATCTGAATTTCCCTGATACTTCAAAATACAATAAGACTGATATTGACCTCTTCCTACACGTCCACGCAATTGATGAAGCTGAGCCAGTCCAAATCGTTCTGCATTTTCAATTACCATGATACTGGCATTCGGAACATTTACTCCCACTTCAATAACCGTTGTTGAAATTAAAATATCAATTTTCCCCTCTTTGAATTCTTCCATAATTGCATCCTTCTCTTTTGGACGCATTTTACCATGCAAATAAGCTACACGATAAGAGGCAAAAACTTCTTTTTGATAATGTTCCGCCAGTTCTAAAACAGATTTTGCTTCTATTTCATCACTTTCTTCCACTAATGGGCAAACGATATAAGCCTGCCTACCTTCTTGGATTTGCTTTTTGATAAACTGATTCACACGATCTTCCAATCTTTTTGTTACAGCAAATGTTTCAATTTTCTTGCGGTTTGGTGGCATCTCATCAATCACCGAAATATCCAAATCTGCGTATAAAATCAAAGCCAATGTTCGAGGAATCGGCGTAGCTGTCATAACAAGTGTGTCTGGATTATGCCCTTTGGCAATAATGGTTTCTCTTTGTTTAACCCCAAAACGATGTTGTTCATCCGTTACCACTAAACCTAAACGATCAAATACTACATTTTCTTCTAGCAAAGCATGGGTTCCGATCAATACATCAATTTCTCCTTTTTTTAAGCGTTCCAATACTTCTTCTTTTTTCTTTTTGGTTAATGCACTAATCAATAATTCACAACGAATTCCAAATGGTTTTAGCACTTTTTGAAACTCTGCCAAATGCTGTGCTGCCAAAATAGCGGTTGGTGCCATAATGGCGACTTGCTTTCCAGATCGAACCGCTTTATAAGATGCAATAATGGATACAATTGTTTTACCAGATCCAACATCGCCTTGTAACAAACGATTCATTGCCTTTTCTTGTTCCATATCCTGATTGATTTCTTGCAATACTCTTGCTTGTGCCTTTGTCAAAGGATAAGGAAGTGTTTGAATCACATCTTGCATGGAAACATCTTTTGAAAATGCAATTCCTTTTTCCTGTACCTGATAATGATTTTTTAAATACAATAAGAGTAACTGCATACGAAAAATTTCCTCGAATGCTAATCTTTTTCTTGCCTTTTGGTAACCAGTAGCATCCGGTGGGAAATGAATATTCAGTATTGCGTCTTTCAGGCCACACAAATGGCATTTTTGAAGTAATGGCTCTGGTAAAGTTTCTGGGATTTTTTCTTTCATTTCTTGCAATGCTTGGCTCATAACGCTACGAAAAACGTTTTGGGTTAATTGATTGGTAGATGGATAAACTGGAACAATACGTCCTGTGTTTTTACAAACATTGATATTTTCTACCAAAGGTGCTTGCATCTCCACACGTCCAAATTTATAAAGAACCTTTCCATAAAATTTGTAGGTATTTCCTTCTTTTATTTGTTGCCTAATATAAGTTTGATTATACCAACTAACTTCGCAATATCCTGTTTCGTCTGCTATACGTACCTGATAAATGGTTAAACCTTTATGAATGTGTTTAACGACCATTTTTGAAACGACCTTTGCTATCAACAAAACATTGCCTTCTTCTCGTATATCTTGAATTTTTTTAGCCGTTCTGCGATCTTCATAGGCTCTTGGGAAATAAGCAATCAAATCTTGTACCGTATCAATTCCTAATTTATGAAACAATTTTGCTCTTGCCGGTCCCACACCTTTGATAAATTGAATCTCCTGATTCCAATCCATTTTATTTCCCTCCTTTTGCCTGTATTATATAATGAAGTTTTTTGCAAATCAATATACCATTTTTGAAAATGGTATGATATAATGACCTCCATAATTACTCAAACATCACAAAGGAGGGTTAGCCATGAAATTTAGGATTACTGACAACTGGGACTTTATCATCAGTGATGACCAAGGGGAACGGGAAGAAATTTTAACCTCAGCAGAATTTTATCGGATGTATCCAGAAATTCATGATACATTAGTTCGAGCTAAATTCCATCGGTTAAAAAAATTACATGCTCCTCCTACTCCGGATTTAGATCCTTTTGCTTAAGCCAACCTAACTAAGCCATATAGAACAACTGTCTATATGGTTTCTTTTTGACTAAAAAATTTGTGGAAGAACCCTTGAAATTTCATCTTTTATATGTTAAACTAGTGTGTAGTCGTTATGAATTTATCTTATAGGAGGTGCAATAACATGGCAAAATGTGAAATTTGTGACAAATCAGTTAATTTCGGAAATCAATTAAGTATTACACGTTCTCATATTAGTAAAAGATCAACAAGAACTTGGAAACCAAATTTAAGAAGAGTTAAAGCTGTGGTAAACGGAGAACATAAAAGAATTTACGTATGTACAAAATGCTTACGTTCTGGAAAAGTAGAAAGAGCATAGTGAATTCTATGAATAAAAGCAAAGGACGCATAATAATGAACATAAAAAATGTTTATTATTATACGTCCTTATTGCTATTTATTTTGGTTCATTTTATGTAGTGAATTCTTCGTTTTTTGTTTGGTTTAGTTTTAGTCTTTTATGCCAAAAATCAATTTGACAAAACCTCGTAAAAATTTAGGAACTTTTTTGACCACAATTTTCATATTTACCCCTCCTATTTTCTTTCTAGCAAGCAAGCCAAGCTAAGCCAACTCCCACAACTAGTATGCCAATTAAAAATAACCAACCTGTTATTGGAAGTAATAGAACCATAAGCATACCGATGCCAAACCCAATGAGACACACACCAATTGTTTTTTTCAAAAAACATAACATAATCTATTACCTCCTCTCTCTATATTGTATGAAGGTTGGTAAGAAAAGTGACAATATTTTTTTTGGAGGTAATAAATATATGAAACAAAATTCCAAAATTGAAACCATCATTCAAATTTTAGAAAAAACCTATCCAGATGCTCACTGTAGCTTGGATTTTGAAACACCTTTTGAATTATTAGTAGCCGTAGTTTTATCCGCCCAATGTACCGATGCCCGTGTTAATCAGACTACACCTGCCCTATTTCAAAAATACAACACACCTCAAGCCATGGCCAACATGAAACTTTCGACCTTAGAACAAATCATCCATCCTTGTGGTTTTTACCATAACAAAGCCAAAAATTTAAAAGCATGTGCCACCAAGATTGTGGCCGATTTTGATGGCAAAGTTCCATCCAATATGGACGATCTTACTTCTTTACCAGGTGTTGGACGAAAAAGTGCCAATGTCATTTTACTCAATGCTTTTCATAAGCCTGTTGGCATTGCCATTGATACCCATGCCAAGAGAATTTGCAATCGTCTTGGTCTAACCAAGTCAAAAGATCCCCTTAAAATTGAACAAGATTTGCTTCAAATTGTCCCTTCTTCTGCAATTGCTTCTATCAATCATTTGCTCGTTTACCATGGGCGAAAATATTGCACAGCCAAATCACCACAATGTTCTGCATGCCCTTTACAGGCTTTGTGTCCTTATGCCAAAAAATTACCAGTATAATTGCTATTTTTTGTTTTATACTAATCCTATCCTACATATTATTTTATAGGAGGTTTTTTATGACGACAATCAATTGCACTTCAGACTGTCTCTACCAAGTAGATGGCAAATGTACCTATCGCCAAATTGCTTCAAAAACTATTACCCCAAACGCAAATTGCACCTATTATTCTCCCCTAAAAAAGCAAGTATAAAGCTGTTTTTGAGCCTTTTCTTATTCAAATGTGTTTTTTTTGTGTTTTTATTGACAAAAGCTAAATAAAGCTATATCATATTTCATATCAAAATTATAGGAGGAGATTTCGATATGTTAAAGAAAAATTTAAGTTTTATTCTTTCTTTGTTCATTATCTTTGCTCTTGTCCTTGGAGGACCTCTTTCATATGCAACAGATGATGTAGATAATAATACAGCATCTAATACAGAAGTTACAAATGAAAACACAGCCAATACGACAAGTGAAGATAATGCCAATGCAACCAGCAGTGATAAGCAAGCAGCAGAAAATGATACAACAACTGCAGCTGATACTTCTGCTACTCATGATGGTGACATGTATAAAGCAGGTGGAGATATTGAAATAACAGATTCTGTTAATGGTAATGTCTTTGTAACTGGTAATACGGTTACCGTAAAAGGACAAATTGGTGGAGACCTTTTTGTTACTGCAAATACTGTTAATATTGATGGTGCTCAAATCTATGGTAACATTTTTGCTTGTGCTAACACCATTACTTTAAATGGTTTAGTTTATGACCTATATGGTGTATGCAATACTTTAAATGTACCATATCAAGGAACTGTATACCGTGATATTAAAGTATATTGTAACAATGCCTCTATCGATGGTGTTGTTGGTGGAAATGTAAAAATCACCGCTAATCAAAAATTAACATTAGAAGCAGATTGTATGATTTACAAAGATTTAAATTACTCTGCTCCAAACGAAGTTGAAGTAAAAGATGGAACTGTTCAAGGTAATGTTCATTATTCTTCATCTATCGTAAAAACAAGTGCAATGGACTATGTAATGGATTTTGCAGTTCTATTTGTATTTGTTCTTCTTGTTTGGTTAGGCATGATTTTCTTCGCACCAAAATTTACAGAAAAAGCTACTGCTTTTAGTAAAAAACAAATATTACCTAACCTTGGATTAGGTGTTTTAGGATTCATCTTTGTACCTGTTATTTCTATCTTATTCTGTATGACAGGTGTTGGTGTAAAAGTTGGTTTAGCATTACTTGCTCTTTATGGATTGATGCTTGCTATTGCTTCTACTGTAGTTATCGTAATGCTTGCTAAAGGATTAGCTCATAAAGTAAAATTCTTTGCGAAATTTAAAAACTTATTTGCTGTTATTGTAGTAACATTAGTATTATGGGCTATTACTTTAATTCCATACGTTGGATTTATCGTAAAAGCAATTGTTGCTCTTTATGGCTTAGGACTAATTATGCGTAGTATTTTCTTAAAGAAAGAAAAGAAAGCTAAAAAAGAAGAAGCAAAAGCTTAATAAAATGTTTATAAAAAAAATAACACTTCCATGATGAAGTGTTATTTTTTTATGCATTCTTCTTTTCCATAAAATAATTTCAAAACTGATTCATACCCAGGAAATGCTACTTTTTCAATATCTTCTATGACCTCTTCCACGGGATAAGTTACCGAACATTGTTGGTATTGAATCTTATTTTTTTCTATCTCTAAAATACCATAAGGTGCTTGATTGGTTTTTCCTGGACATCCTAGAGCCCCTGGATTGATATAATATTTTTGATTCTTTTCGTGGTAAACGACTTCATGAGTATGCCCATAGAAATAGACATCTGCTTCGATTCCCGCAAACATTTCCTGATTGTCTTCTAAAGTAGCTTGTTTGATATGTTTACGATAACGACCATCCTCATTCATGGGATAATGGGCTATATAAATTACTTTGCCATCTACTGGATACAAAATCTTTTTTGGTAAACCATAAATAAACATTTTTGTGGATGTACTTAAACTATTTTTTACCCAATCATTGCGTTCGATAATTTCCTTGTTTAGTTTGATTTTTCCATCGTGTAAAACAGGTGGCATCCCTTCTACTAGGTAATCTTCACGATTTCCTTTAACAGCCAACACACAATCTTTGATTTGAATCATGCGTTGCACTACTTCATCTGAATGATCTGCACCGTCCGATTAAATCCCCTAAACATATAATTTTATCAACCTTTTTCGCTTCTAATTCCTTTAAAACCGTATCTAATGCTTGAATATTTCCATGTACATCTGATATAACTCCAAATTTCATACTTTTCCCCTTTTCTCTATGTATCTTGTTTGATTTTTTTCATTTCTTCTGCAAAATCTTTTGCTTGTATCATGGCACTACCTACCACTAAAATATCTGCTCCTGCTTTTACCACAGCATCTTTGGTTTCTAAATTGATGCCTCCGTCTGCTTCAATAGCATAATCCAATTGTTGTTCCTGTCGATAGTGATCCAATTGTTGTATTTTATCTAACGTAAAATCTAATAATTTTTGACCACCTTTTCCTGGTTCTACCGTCATCACCAAAACCACATGAACATACGGTAAAAACTCTAAAATAGATTCTACGGGTGTGTGTGGTTTGATGGCCAATCCTACTTTTATCCCATTTTCTTTTATGGTTTGTATCCATTTTTTCACTTCTTCTTGCTTGCCAGCTTCCAAATGAAAAGTAATATTGGATGGTTGTAGTGGTATATACTCTTCTAACAATGCCGCTACATTTTGTACCATCAAATGAATATCCAATGGTAAGGTGGTAATTTGCTTTAAGTTCTTAGCATATGTCATCATTTTTTCTTGGGTGTCATTTTCTACAAATTTACCATCCATTACATCAATATGAAAATAATCTGTTTTTGCTGTTTCAAGATTATAAAATGTGCGAATAGAATCTTCTTCTTTGACGGATAAAATAGATGTTGAAACCTCTACCATAATTTTCTCTCCTTTACAAAAATAGGACAAAGTATATTTTGAACATATATTTTGTCCTATCCAATTTTTATTTTACTTGCTAAAAGTTACACTATTTGTAGAACCAAAAGTAACATCCTTAGTTGAAGAATAAATATCTCCTTTTTCTGGATCTGTAATAATAACTTTAATTGTTCTTTTTTCTCCTTCTTTACCAGACAATTCTACTTTGTAATTTGATTCATTTTTGCTTACGCCATCTCTTATTTCATCGTTAACTTTAATTTTTACTTTTTCAGCTCCTGATGTTGTGCCTGTTGTTGTATTATCAGATTTTGTATAGCCACCTGTAATATCTTTTACTTTAATATATACATCTAAGCTAACCGTTTGTGCAACTTTATTGACTGTTAAAGTGATGGTACTTCCTTCATCTGCTTGTTTTCCGCCTTCTACACTTTGTTTTACTATTTTACCATCATCTGAAGTAGCATCTACATACTTGACTTTTACAGTAAACCCTAAGCCTTCCAATGTTTCTTTTGCTGTACTTTCACTTTGTCCTACAACATCTGTAACATTGACTTGTTTGATACCTCTACCAATGCTAACATATACTTTTACAGTAGAGCCAGCATCCATTTCTGTATTAGCTTTTGGATCTTGACGGATAACAACTCCCTCTTCAACCTTTTCATTCTTTTCTTCTGTTACTTCAATTTTCAATTTTGCTTCTTCAATCATATCAGTAGCTTCGTCTTTTGTTTTGCCAACTACTTTTGGTACTGTTGTTTTTTCGGTTCCTTTGCTGACAACCAATTTCATGGTTGAAGATTCCTTGATTTTATAATTATCTTGGTATTTTGGATCTTGTGAAATGATGACACCAGCTGGTTTATCTGGATTGTATTCTTCACTAATTTCATATTTTAATTTTAAATCATCCAATTGTTGTTTGGCTGCATCAATATTACTATTAACCAAATCTGGTACTTGTACATCTTTTGGATGTGTTATATTGACCGTTAAAATCGTAACCGCCATTGCAATTGCAAAAACAAGAACACAAGCTAGTAAAATAACCAATACTTTGACCCCTTTGTGTTGATCCAAATACTGTCTAAATTTTCCTTTTTTCTTTTTGGATTTTCCTGCTTGGGCCGTTTCATTCAAATCAATTCGTTGTGTTGGTGAATCATCTATTTTATCAATCTGTACAAAATCTCCATTTGGATTTTTAAGAGCATCACGTAAATCTCTTAACATATCGGTAGCAGATGCATAACGCAAATTCGGATCTTTTTGCATGGCTTTTAAAATAATATCGTTGACAACTTGTGGTATGGTATTGTTCACTTCCATTGGTGGAATAGGATCTTCCTGCATATGCTTTAAAGCAATAGATACAGGTGTATCGGCATCAAATGGAACACGTCCTGTCATCATTTCATACATGACAACACCCAATGAATACAAATCTGATTTGGCATCTGTATAACCACCTCTAGCATGTTCTGGTGAGAAATAGTGAACAGAACCAATCGTTGCACCAAATGCTGTAATAGTGGAATTAGAAACTGCTTTTGCGATACCGAAATCGGTTACCTTAGCAATTCCATCTTCTGTAATGATAATATTATGTGGTTTAATATCACGATGGACAATATTGTTGCGATGGGCCATCTCTAAGGCAGATGCAATTTGAATGGCTATATTAACACTCCATTTCCAAGGTAATACAACATTTTCCGTAATAATCTCTTTCAATGTTTTACCTTGTATCAATTCCATTACAATATAATATAAATCTCCTTCATTTCCTACATCATAAATGGATACGATATTAGGATGTGTCAAACTAGCAGCTGCTTGTGCCTCTACATTAAATCGTTTGATAAATTCCTCATCGGTTGTAAATTCTTCTCTTAGTACTTTTATTGCTACATTTCTATTTAAAACACTGTCTCTTGCTTTATAAACAGTTGCCATGCCACCACAGCCAATTTGTGTTATAACTTCGTATCGATTGGCAATCATTTTTCCTTCTAGATTCATTTTTGTATCCTTCCTTTCTTTTTCTTTTACGTATGAATAACAATTGCTGTAATATTATCATATCCGCCAGCTAAATTTGCTCTTTCGATTAGTTCTTTAGCTGGATCAATTGTGTTGCGGTTAACCACTTCCTCGATTTCTGGATCGGCCAACATATTGGTCAAACCATCTGAGCAAATCAGCAAAATTTCATTGGGTTGTAATTTTTTTTGTAAAATATCCGCTTCCACCGTTGGCATACATCCCAAAGCTTTCATTAAAACATGTTTATCTGGGTGATTTTTTGCCTCTTCTCTGGTAATGGTTCCATCCTTAATCAATTTTTCTACATAACTATGATCCGTTGTAAGATGTGTAATCTGTGGATGACATATACTATAAATACGGCTATCGCCTATATGGCTCATATAGGCTGTGTCTTGATACAAAACACAAATTTCTAATGTGGTTCCCATTTCTTCAAGATTCTTATTTTCTTTTGCGCTGTCATAAATGACCTCATTGGCAAAATCAGTTGCTTCCTTTAGCAAATTTGGTAATGTCTCTTGACTAAACCTTGTTTGATTTTCTTCCATATATTTGCGAACAGACTTCACAGCCAATTGACTGGCGACCTCACCACCGGTATATCCACCCATTCCATCTGCTAGGATATATAAGCCCATTGATTCGGAAACATAATAGGAATCTTGATTCATATTTCTCATTTTGCCTATATCTGTACCTGCAAAAACTTTCATATCTTCACCTCTAAATCAGTTCAAATTCTTTCGTCTTAACTGTCCACATGCTGCATCTATATCAGAACCTAATTCTCTTCTTACGGTTGCTACAATTCCTTTACTATTTAAATAATCCCTAAACTTTAAAATGTTTTCATTTGTACTTTTTTGAAATTTGGTTTCTTTCACCTCGTTAATCGGAATCAGATTAACATGGCAATTCATACCGTGTAATAATTTTACTAATTTCTTGGCATCTTCTAAATTATCATTTTTTTCTTTTGCAAGTGCATATTCAAATGAAATTCTGCGATTTGTTTTTTCAATATAATAACGACAAGCTTTCATAAGTTCTTCAATGGGATAGGCTCGGTTAACTGGCATAATTTCACTTCTTTTTTCATTGCTTGGACTATGCAGAGAAATGGATAAGGTACATTGCATATTTTCATCGGCCAACTGATAAATGCGTGGCACAATCCCACTCGTTGAAATGCTAATGTGTCTTGCCCCAATTCCAATTCCTTTATCATGATTGATGATACGGATAGCTTTCATGACTTGATCATAATTGTCAAGCGGTTCTCCAATTCCCATAAAGACAACGTTTGAGATTTTTACCTGTTCCTCTCTTTCGACGGCTAATAATTGTTCTACAATTTCTCCTGCTGTCAAATTGCGAATAAATGCAATACCAGTAGAAGCACAGAATTTGCATCCCATCTTGCATCCTATTTGCGAAGAAACACAAATGGAATATCCATATTTATATTGCATTAAAACTGTTTCAATGGCATTTCCATCGCCTACATGAAATAAAAACTTTCGCGTACCATCCTGTGATGCTTGTCTTTGTAAAACCTGAAATACAGGAATATAAAATTGTTCTTCTAGTTTTTCACGTAATGCTAAGGAAAGATTGGTCATATCCTGAAAACTTGTTACGTTTTCTCGAAATAACCATTGGAATATCTGAAGAGCTCGATATTCTTTTTCTCCCATTTCTTTCAATTTTATTTTTAAATCATCCAGATTATAATCCTTGATATTTTCCTTCAAAAGTATCACCTATATCCACTTGCTTTTTACCTATTTTATATCATAACTATTTTCCTTTTTCAATATATATCCCAAGAAAAATGGGGTTATACAAGAAAAAGAAGAAACTCAATTGAGTTTCTTCTCCTTTTTCTTATGACTTAGTTGCCTTTAACCATACACCACCATAGGGCTTTAATACACCTGCGTGACTTCCTCTCGTGTTCAAAAGCATTCTGGCTGATTGTGGAATCCACTTTTTAATATCAATGGTTTGATTACTACGATTGATTGCCAAAATCATTTGTTGTTTTCCTTGTGTTCTGGTAGCAACAAACAATCGATTATCAATCGTAACAATTCGGAAACTTCCATAGCGGAAGATCGGATACAATTCGCGAATCGTTCCTAAGACACGGTAAAACATCAAAATATTCTTATCTTGATTATTCCATGGAAATGTCTTTCGGTTAAACGGATCTTTGTAACCTGTCATTCCGACTTCGTCTCCATAGTAAATACATGGAATACCTGGTAGGAAATAAAGAATCATAGAAGCAATTTTTAATCGCTTTTTCCCCAATTCATACTGTTCAGGTGTAAGCTTATCATGCTTCATTTGCCAATTCCGATCCTGTTTCAGATTTCCTGTTTCATAATACCTCTCTCCTCCCAAAGCTGTAATAGCTCTTTCCACATCATGTGTCGATAAGAAGTTCATCATACTATTGAGAGCTGGTTTCGGATATTGCTCTACCATCCACATAAGCGTATTGTAAAATTCACCACGAATTTTTCCACTTTCATCCTCATCTTGCAAAATATATTGCATCAAAGGATTTCTGATAAAGTAATTCATCACAGAATCTACCTTGTCTCCCAGCAGGTAATTTTTTTGTTCACCATAGGATTCTTTGGTAATAGCATCTTCCCATACTTCACCAATGATAACAGCCTGTGGATCCATTGCTTTTACTTTCTTATGAATCATTTGCAGAAAACTGTTTGGCAATTCATCTGCTACATCCAATCGAAATCCAGATACGCCTAAATTCATGTAGTGTTCAATGACTTGACAAATGTAATTTTGATATTGCATATTGTCTTTTCGAACAGTTGGTAAGGATTCATGCCCCCACCAAGCTTCGTATTTTTCTGGATAATCGTAAAAATGGAACCACGGATAGTATGGACTTGTTGGATCTTGATAAGCTCCTCCTATTCCAAAATTCTTGTATTTGTTAAAATACACACTATCGGCTCCTACATGTGAAAATACAGCATCCAAAATGATACGTATTCCCTTTTTCTTGGCTTTCTGACAAAGTTCTTTTAGATCTTCCTCTTTTCCTAGCAAAGGATCAATTTTCATAAAATCCGCTGTATTATAGCGATGATTTTCACTTGCCAAACAAATTGGATTGAGGTAAATGCAAGTAACCGACAAACTAGCTAAATAATCCAGCTTTTTCGTAATGCCAGGCAAATCACCGCCAAAGAAATCGTGGTTCAATATCTTCCCTTTTTCATTTGGTAAATAATCTGGCAAATCATCCCACATTTTAATTTTGCGATTCGGCAAAAATCTTAAATACTGATGAGATGAGCAGAACCGATCTGGGAAAATTTGATACATGATACCACCATATATCCATTGTGGCATTTCTTTTTTGGCATAATTGTGTGCTACCAAATAATAGGGATAGCCATGTTCATTCAAAATCGCATCATTACTATAAAAATCTCTTTTGACAAAATAAATCTTGTCTGCTGTGTCGATTACCTTAAAATAGTAAAAATACGAGCCAGCTTCCTGCACTTTGAAGTAAATGGTATAAAAACCTGTTTCCTTTGTTTTTTCCATTTCCTTTTCTAGAACCAATCTTTCTGGCTTTTTCCTTGAGAACAATAAAAACTGTACCTGTTTTACCGGAAGAGTTTCTTCTAAGCAAATCGAAATCCGCACTTCTTCTCCTACTTTAACCGCTCCAAATGGGCTTTTGAACTTTTCAAAATAAGAATTGTAAATTTTAGTTGTTTGCATGGTTTTTCCTCCTTTAGATAAAGAAAAATACAATAAAAAGTTCTTTTTTATTGTATCACTTTAAAGGTATTATGTCAATTTATGGAGAACAGAGCGAATCACAGTAGCTCCCACTATACCGGCATCATTTTTTAATTTTGCTAAACTAATTTTTGGTATCATATCAGAATTAAAGATAGCATTTCCTTTTCTCAACTTTTCACGTATCGGGTTGATAATCAAATCTTCGTAATAAACAATACTACCACCCAATACAATAATTTCTGGTTCAAAAATATTGATCAGATTAGAAAGTCCAATGGCTAAATGTTGATTGTAATATTCCAGTAAATCCTCAATAACAGGATTTTCTAGATTTCTTCTTAATACTTCCAAAAGCTGTTTTCCCGTTAATTCGTCTGTAATACCTAGTTTCTCTACTACCATCTTTTTTAAATTACCAATCGAAGAATATGCTTCAAAACAACCCCTATTTCCACAACTACATAAACGTCCATCTTTTTCAATGGTCATATGGCCCAATTCAAAACCTGGTGTCCTAGCGGATTCTAGTAAATGGCCATCCCAAAAAACAGCGCCTCCAATTCCTGTTCCAATACACACAAATACACTGTCAACATAGCCTTTTAGATTACCATAAACACTTTCTGCAACTGCTGCACATTTGGCATCATTATCTAAATAAATTGGTACATGATATTTTTTCTTTAATTCTCCTACAATGTTAAAATGATTCAATTTTAGATTATCCGCTTTGACGATCATTCCTTTTTTAATTAAGCCAGGAGATGCAATTCCTATCATTTCCACACTCTCTATTCCAATTTCTTTGTTTGCCAAAACTTTATCAATGGATTTTTGAATGTATTGTAGCATTTTCTCTTGGGAACCTGTACGATCTTCTTGCATTAAATTTATTTCTCTTTTGGCTACGATTTCTCCATTTTCATTTACGAGTCCAACTCCAATGTGACTACCGCCAATATCAATACCAATTTTTAACATGTTTATCACTCTTTCTTTTATGGCTATTATATCGAATTTACTACTGGCTATCAAGTATTTTCGCGCAAAAAAAGGAAGAAAAATGCTGATCATTTTTCTTCCTTTTTAATAGCCATAAGCTGAAAATAGGAAAGTTCCCATATATATCTGAATCAAAGGTACTAATACGACCAAAACGAAGAAGATCAAAACAATACCAACAAATACATAAACCACTTCTGGTAATGCCTTCATGATATTTTCCATAATATTATCAATATCCGCATCCATATAATCCAGTAATTTTTGCATCATTTCTGCTAAATCGGTTTGCATACCAATCTTAAGCATTTCAATTTCCATTTTAGATGCAAATCCAGATTTTTCAAACGGTTCAATCCATGATTGTCCAACTAAAATATTGTTAATAGCAGATTCAATAACAGAAAGCATAACATAGTTATTGGCTACATTTTTACTAACTTCCAATGCATCTTGAATACGAACACCATTACGAATATTTAACAATACTGCACGAATAAATCTTGAAAAATCCAAAGCATAAATCAATTTTCCAAAAATCGGCATCGTATATTTAAAATAGTCAAAACGATATTTTCCTTTTGGTGTACGGATATACCACAAAATAGTAACAACCATAATCGCAATCACTGCCACTGGAATATACCAATATGTCATCGCATTATTGACGACTCCCTCAAACCAAATGGTGATTTTCGGCAAGGTTTCCTTGGTTCCTACCTGATCAAATACTTTTTGAATAAATGGAATGGCAACTAATGTACCAATTAGTAGCATGATTAACAAGCCAAAAAACTGAATTAAATTTGGAACTAATATTTTACGCAATTTGGTACGCAAAGCTTCTGATTCTTCCAAATATTTTACAGCCTGTTGCAAAGAATTGGTTAGAGATCCAGATAATTCACCAACACGAATCATATTCACGTAAATATAGGGAAATATTTCTGGATAATATTCCATGGTTGTATACATGTTTTCACCTGATTCAACACCAGCTAGAATATCTTCTAAAACATCTCTTAATTTATCATTTTCTGTACTTTGTATAATTGTATTAAGTGCATGTATATTGTTAAAATCTGCTTTTTTCAATAAATAGAAGTTTTGAGTAAATACTACCACATCTCGCGATGTAATTTTCTTTTGATGAAACAATCCACCAAACCTAGCTCTTTTCTTCTGGGTAGGATGCACCAATTCACCACTGTTTACATTTTTAAGAATATCATCTATGTTTTTAATATTCTTTTTGTTACGATTGGCTTTGTTTCTTCTACCATTTAATTTAACAATTTCAATTGGTTCTAATTGATTACTTTTTAATTTTTTTATCAAAGCATTTTTGCTAACGTCTTCCACACGATTTCTAACAATATAGCCTGTTTTATCCATTGCTTTGTATACGTAAATTGGCATACACTTCTCACCTCACTGACTAGTTTGTATGACGAATCTTTAATTGCATGATCGTTCTATTTAAGACATCAATATTTTTCTCTTCAATTTGTGCCTTTGCCTGCTCCAAAGAAATCTTGTTTTCTACAAATAAATTGGCCAAAGAATTGATTAAGCTAATACTTCCCTTATCAATACTACTTTGCATAGAATCTTCAATTTCAGAAACACTCAATTTTTCTTTACGAATACAACCGGCAATTACATTATCAACAACCATTACTTCTGGCACCAATACCAATTTATTCTCGGCATTGGTCAATAATCTTTGTGATATAACTAATTTTAATAAAGAAGCTATCAAATATTTAACACTTTCTTGATCACTGATTTCATAGAAGTTAATCATACGATCAATGGTTTCTGCACAAGATCTGGTATGCAAGGTTCCAATAACCAAATGTCCAGATTCTGCCATTTCAATAGCTGCTTCCATTGTTTCTTTATCTCGAATTTCACCGATAATCAATATATCGCAGTCTTCTCTTAAAGAGTTCTTTACACCATCACTAAAAGTCAAAACATCTTTGCTTAGACCAACCTCTTTTTGGACAATTACTGATTTTTTTGATTTGTGCATATATTCCACTGGGTTTTCCAGTGTTAATATTTTACGATTTTGGTTCTCATTGATTTCATTTATTAAAGCATTTAAAGTTGTTGTTTTTCCGGAGTTTGTTTTACCTGTTACAAGCATAAGTCCTTGTTGTTGAAAGGTCATTCTACGTACAATGTCAGGAACACCCAATTCTTCAAATTTTGGTAATTCTGATTTAATCAAACGCATGGTAACAACTGGTATATCGCTAGAAAGAGAGAAATTGACACGAAATCTTACCTTGTTGTAGACATGTGAAAAGTCTAATCTTCTTTCCTTTTTAAAGTAATTATCCCTTTCAATATTTCCACGAATAAAGTAATCATATACTTCTAGCATATCATCGCTTGTAATAACTTCACAGGAATCTGCTGGTATCAATGAACGTGCAATTCTGAGCATCGGTTTAATACCGGTAATTAAATGTACATCAGATGCATCTTTTTGGATCGCCTGATCCAATACTTTTTCAATTTGTAACATTGTATTTCCTCCGTTTAATATAAAATTAGTTTTCGATTTAACTCATCTAGTGTAATCTCTCCAGCGATTATTTTTTGTAGTCCATCTACAATTAAAGGTTGATAACCATCTTCGATTGCTTTTTTGCGAATTTCAATTGTAGATTCATTGTTTATAATCATTTTTTTCAAATCTTCTTGTATTTCAAGAACTTCAAAAATAGCAGTTCTTCCGTAAAAACCAGTGTTATTACACTGTGGACATCCTTCTGGCTCATAGGTTTCTACACCATCCAAAGATAGAGTAACTCCATATTTTTCTCCTAAAGATTTCATAATGGATTTTTCTTCTTCTGTAAAAGGTCTTTTTTTCGCACAATGTTTGCACACTTTACGAACCAATCTTTGAGAAACGGAAACAGCTAAAGTACTTGCAATATCATAATTTGAAACACCCATTTTTCTTAATCTTGTGATAACTTCTATACTATCAATGGTATGAATGGTTGAAAGTACATAATGACCAGTTTGTCCAGCTTGCATAGCAATTTCAGCAGTTTCTAAATCACGAATCTCCCCCACTAAAATAATGTCAGGATCTTGTCTTAAAACAGTTCTCAAAGAATCAGAAAATGTGCTTTTTGCATCCACTTCAATTTGATTTAAGCCTGGAATACGAATTTCTACTGGATCTTCAATCGTTGTAATATTGATATCCGGACTATTTAATAAATCAATGATACTGTACAAACTTGTTGTTTTACCTTCTCCAGTAGGAGCTGCAATAATGGTAATACTATTGCGTTTATTAAAGATTTTTTTGGTTTCTTCTACACTCTTACGAAAACCTAATTCATTTAATGCTAATATATCCGTATTCTTTTTCAATAAACGTAGCACAAATTTTTCACCATTTACATTTTTCTGAGAAGATACACGAATATTGTAATCTGGATACATTAGAATTCTACCATCTTGAGATTCTTGTCTTTCCTGATGCATATTGGAAATTGCTTTCAATCTTCCTATCATTTGGCTTTGTTTGTCTTTTTCTAAGTGTGCAACTGTAATTAACTCACCATCAATACGATAACGAACGCGAATTCCATTTTCTTGTGGTTCAATATGAACATCACTTGCTCTTTTATCAATTGCATTTTTGATAATGCTATCAACCAAAGAAGTAATATCTTGTATGGTTTCAATTCTTTCATGGGTAGTTCCTTGCATAAGGGATAAAATTTCTTCAATATTACTTCGAAATGTAATATATCTTTCCATAACCAACCCTTTGTTAAGCAATAACAAACGGACTGTATCAATTGCCTTTCTGTCAGATGTATCAGCAAAACAAACTTTAATTTTTCCTCCCACAATTTCAAATGGGATGGCCATACATTGTTTCGCTACATCCAATGAAATGTAATCGGTTACACTTAGTGTTACATCACTTGGTTGTAACAAAATTGCTTTTTCATCTAAAATTTCGCCAATTGCTTTTATCAATTCATAATTATCGCATAATCTCAACATATGAATGACATCACCCAATTTATGAGTTGGATGTTTGCGTTGATATTCAATTGCCTTATTCACATCATTTTCATTGATCAATCCTCTACGAACTAATTCTACACCAATCGGTATTTTATTTTTTCCTTCCATCTTTTCACCTCTACTATTTTTGAAATTGTCCATATTGACTATTATTTAATAGATTAGCCGTTGTCTGGCTCGTTATCTTGCTTTTTTCTACCCAAAATCCATATGGATTTTCAGAAAAATCATTTGGTATTTGATAGCCACTTGCCATTTCTTCTAAATTTCCATTTTTATTGACAGTTTTAGTTTGATTTCCATAGATGAATTCCACAGTCTTTCCAGAATATGCAAATCTAGGAACCCAAACATAAACAATAGCACCCGTTTTCACTTTTCCATTATCTGAAATATCGCTTTTTAATACAGCCATTGCCCATTTTTTATTGGTATATTGGTACCAATCACTATCTTTTTCACTGGTTTGTACCAATTGGTGACTGGCATCGTACTTCACTGGTACCTTGTTATCGGCTATTTCTGGTTTGTTGGGTATTGTAAATTTTTCCTTTGTTTTGATAGTTTGTAAATTCACTTGCTCTGTTTTTTTACCAACCGTGTATTGAATTGTTACTTGTATTGTTTTTACAAAATCCTGCTCATTATCTCCATTTGGTTGATAAACCACTATTTGTACTTGCGGATTATACCCTTTTTCCATGACAACATCGCAAACACTTTTTTTGCCGTCAGCTTGATTGACAACAGCAAAATTATTGTCATTGACTTCATCATAATACTTTTCATCCACTTTTTCCAATATAGCCGTGGCATAACCAATTGCTTTTTCCTCACGTAGTATTTTTGCATTGGATACATAAAGATTGATATACATGGATCCAATTACCGTCATAAAAACTGTGATAATCAAAACAGCCATTGCAATATCGACGCCTGTAAAACCATTTTCGTTTTTTCTAAAATTTATCATATTGGCCTCACATTCCATTCCTCATAAAATTGCTTAGCGTTAAAATAACTAAATTGATACTTCCCAGTGCAAATCCAATTCCATCCATTGTCCATTTTCTTTTTTGAATCGTGTGAAAAAGAATCCATACGATCGTGACAAAAAGCGTCATTAGCATAACACTTGTACCAGTAAACAAGAAAGAAAAAAGTAAGATAAAGCAAATAGAGCAAAGTTGCTTTTTTCCTTTCAAACAAATGGTTAACACGAGAAGTAAACTAGCATATATAACATATCTATAAATATTAACTCCTACTATGTATAGATATAC
>CAMCHB010000011.1 GCA_945874585.1 uncultured Clostridium sp.
CTAAAGAATAGCTCTCTCTCTCTCTCTCTCTCTCTCTTACAGTAGCAAGGCTTTTACTACTATTAACAATTCTTTTGTTCTTTTGTTTCATTTTTTCCTCCTTATATAGCATGAACTTCTTCATACTTTCTCGTATTTTTCTTACCTTATTTTAGCAATCGAAAAAAAGATTGTCAATGTAAAAATAAAAAAAATGAGGTTTCCCTCACTTTTTTATTCGATCCCATATTTCTTTTTGAATTTATCAGCTCTTCCGCCTGTTGTGTTTTGTTTTAAGCTACCTGTCCAAAATGGATGACATTTAGAACAAATATCAACTTTTAAATCTGTCTTAGTTGAATTTGTTTTCATAACATTACCACAAGCACAAGTAATGGTTGTAGCTTGATAGTCTGGATGTATTCCCTTTTTCATTATGTATTCACCTCTCTCTTACTTATTTAAAACTTTTTTAATATTACCACAAAATTTCCTTTTATGCAATACAATTTATTTTCCTTTTTGATTTTTGGTACTATCAACATATTGAACAGAAGAACGTATCTCGTTTAGCAAGGATGGTTTTTGCACCAATTTATGAACAATATTAAATAAGCAGGCAATGATTAAAATAACAAAACATACTTTTTTCCAATATTTTGCGACCATACTAATCGAATCCTTTCCTTCTATTTTATCGATTTCTGCTTGCCTAATTCCGAGCAAGCATTATACCTTTTCTTATTATAACATGGATTTTCGATTTGTCAACTTTACCTGATAGATTCAAATGCTAATTCTATCACTTTATCATAAATCTACCTTATTTCACTTTAAGCACACGTATCGCATTCAAAATAGCTAAGAATGATACGCCAACATCAGCAAATACCGCTTCCCACATTGTTGAAATTCCAAAAACCCCTAAAATTAGGATCAAAATTTTAACCGAAATGGCAAAAACAATATTTTCTTTCACAATGCGTAATGTTTTTCTAGTAATTTTCATGGTCTCTGCAATTTTAGATGGTTCATCTGTCATTAGTACAATATCCGCAGCCTCAATAGCTGCATCAGATCCCATGGCTCCCATTGCAATTCCAATATCTGCTCTTGCTAAAACAGGAGCATCGTTGATACCATCACCTATAAAAGCAAGTGTTTTATTGGCTTTCTTTTGTTGTAATAAAGCTTCTACTTTAGCCACTTTTTGATCGGGTAGGAGTTCACTATAAACTTGATCCATCTGTAATTTTTTTGCCACAGCTTCTCCTACTTGCTTTTTATCTCCTGTCAACATCACCAATTTTTCTACGCCTTGTTTGCGCAAATCTTGCATAGCTTTTACCGCATCCACTTTTGTTTCATCGGCAATTATCAAATAACCAGCATATTTTCCATCCATTGCTACGTACAAAATGGTCCCAATTTCTTGCACTTTGCGGATTGGAATTTGAAACTCCTGCATCAATTTATCATTGCCCACCAAAAGTTCTTTTCCTTCTATCGTTGCTTGTATTCCTTTGCCTGTTAATTCTTCTACTTTTTCAATGTGTGTGGTATCAATCTCTTTTCCATAAGCCTCTAGAACAGAATGAGCAATTGGATGAGTTGAATAATTTTCTGCATAAGCTGCATATCGCAATAATTCTTCTTTTTCGACGCCTGGTGCACACATCATTTTCTGTACGCGAAATACACCTTTGGTTAAAGTACCTGTTTTATCAAAGACCATAATTTGAGCCTTTGCCAATTGTTCCAAATAATTGCCACCTTTCACAAGGATTCCTTTTTTAGCTGAAGCTCCAATGCCAGCAAAAAAGGATAAAGGAACTGAAATAACCAAAGCACATGGACATGAAATTACCAAAAATACCAATGCACGATATACCCATTTGCTAAAGGCTTCTCCTGTTAGAAGTGGCATTCCTACTGCTAATAAAAAGGCGACTATCACAACAACCGGCGTATAATATTTTGCAAATTTTGTAATAAAGTTTTCGGATTTTGATTTTTTATGACTAGAGTTTTGAACCAAATCTAAAATTTTACTAACCGTTGATTCTTGAAATACCTTGGTAACTTTTACTTCAATCAAGTGGTTCATATTGATACAACCACTTAATACTTCTTCTTGTTCTTCTACTTTTTGTGGAACAGACTCTCCTGTTAAAGCAGACATATCTAGCATAGTATCCCCTTTGACTAAAATACCGTCCAAAGGAATCTTTTCTCCTGGTTTTACCACAATGATATCTCCTACTTTTACCACGTTAGGATTTACTTTTTGTATTTGACCATTTTGTTTTAAATTCGCATAATCTGGTCGAATATCCATTAGTTCTGTAATGGATTTTTTAGATTTATCAGTGGCATAATCTTGAAACATTTCACCAATTTGATACAAAAGCATAACAGCAATTGCCTCGGCATATTTTCCAATGGCAAAAGCTCCTATGGTCGCAATTGTCATCAAAAGATTTTCATCAAATATTTCACCTTTTCTTATATTATGAAGAGATTTTAGGATAATCTCTAATCCTACACATAAATAACTGACAACATAAAGTCCTATAACCACTGCCTTATTTTGAATGGGTAGAAAAGTAGCCATTAAAAAAAGCACAATGGTTCCTATCATTTTTAAAATACCTTTCTTATTCTCCATCTTCTTCCTCCTGTAATTCAGATATATGCTCCAATCCTTTTTCAAAAATATCTTTGATATGAGCATCTGCTAAATCGTAAAATACATTTTTTCCTTCGCGTCTATATTTGACAAGATTCATTTCCTTTAATGTACGCAATTGATGTGAAATGGCTGATTTTGTAATGTTCAAAACAACAGCTAGGTCACACACACACATTTCTCGCTTATCCAAAGCCCACAAAATTTTAACACGTGTACTGTCTGAAAAAACTTGAAAAAAATCTGCTAAATCACAAATCGTTTCTTCTTTTAGCATATTGGCCTTTACTTCATCAACTGCTTCTTGATGAATCGCATCACAATCGCATAATGAAATTTTAGGTTTCATTGTTTCCCTCCTTTTTCAGTTGAATGTTAATTCAATTCTATTCTTATTATAGTTGAATGATTGTTCAATTGTCAACAAAAAATTTTTTCTAGGATAAAAATTTTTTAGCCTAGATTTTTCTCTTTTAGTTTTGCCATGTTATGGTATGATTTTTCGGTTTTTTGTGTTACAATGGAAGGAATAAATGGAAAGGAGATTCTATGAAAAAGACGGAATTATTATCTCCCGTTGGAGATTTTGAATGTTTGAAATCTGCTGTTCAAAATGGCGCTGATAGTGTTTATTTGGGTGCTTCTTCTTTTAGTGCTCGAGCATATGCTAACAATTTTGGAGCAGAAGAATTAGAAAAAGCAGTAGACTATTGTCATTTACGCCAAGTAAAAGTTTATTTAGCGCTCAATATTTTAGTAAAAAATAAAGAAATGCAAAATGCTTTAGAGCTTGCCTCACAAGCCTATACCATGGGAGTTGATGCTTTGATTATCCAAGACTTGGGACTTGCTCAATTGATTCATACCAATTTCCCAGATTTTCCGCTTCACGCTAGTACTCAAATGACAGTTCATAATCTAGCTGGTGTGCAAGCACTTGAAAAATTAGGCTTTCGAAGAGTAGTGTTAGCACGTGAACTTTCGCTTCGTGAAATTGCTTATATTCGTGCGCACACAACCATGGAATTAGAGGTATTTGTACATGGTGCTTTATGTATTTCTTATTCTGGTCGATGCCTGATTTCTAGTTTAATTGGAGGTCGCTCACGGAAATCGTGGAAAATGTGCTCAGGCTTGTCGTTTGCCTTATACTCTTTATCAAGATCAAAAATCAATAGACAAGGGATACTTGTTAAGTCCAAAAGATATTTGTGCTTTACCCTATCTTGCTAAACTGCAAGAAATTGGCGTAAATTCCTTTAAAATAGAAGGACGTATGAAATCACCAGAATACGTTGCCACTGTTACTCGTATTTATCATCAATGGATGCATGAAAATAGAAAAGAGTTCGAAAAAAAGGATCGCAAAGAGCTTGCCCAAGTATTTAATCGTGGTGGTTTTTCCAATGGTCACCTAGCCTCTGAACCAAATCACGAACTTGTATATCCTGTAAAGCCAAATCATATGGGACTTTTGATTGGAAAAGTCGAAAAAATAAATGAGAAAAAATCCTATATTACCACTACTCCTCAGGAAGAGCTTTCCATTGGTGATAGTCTTATGATTGGGAAAAATGAATACAAATATACGATTTCAGAGCTTTTGCAACATCATCAAAATGTCAAAAAAGCCTTTCAAAAACCAACTGAAATTGGTCGTGTAAAAGGTGATGTTCATGTTGGTGATAAAATCTACCGCATTCGTAGCAAAGAGCTATCTACGCTCGCTCAAAATTCCTATGCGAAAGAATTTAAAAAAACAGGCGTTACAGTAAATTTACAGATTCATCAAGGCGTTCCTATTCAAGGCAAAATTTCTATCACCCAAAAACCAGAAATCTTTTTTGAGACATCTTTCGATATTTTGCCTGAACCTGCTATTTCCTATGCTTTAACCTCAGATAAAATTCATGCCCAATTTTCGAAAACAGGAAACACAGCTTTTCACCTTGATGCTTTACAGGTAGACTTAGAGGATGGTATTTGCATTCCTGCTATTAGTCGTTTAAATGAAATGCGTCGCACTTTGCTCGCTGGTTTAGAACAAGTTATTCTACAAAGCAGTAAAAGGAAACCACGTCCTTTTACCCTTCCTACTTTGCCTAAAGAAAATTCTACTCCTGCAGTGACAGAAGAAATTGCTCTTTTGCTTGCTATCTGCCATCCAGATTATGATTACACCAAATTATCTGGTTATGATGCTATTTATATACCATTTCACTATTATTGTAACACTGCTTACCAAAAATGTATCCGCTCTTTTTCCTCTACTTACGTCTATTTACCAAGTATTATCAAGGATACTAAAAGAGATTTCATACAAAAACAATTGGATACGATTGTTCATCAATTTTCCATCGATGGTTTTGTCATTTCTAACTTAGCAGATCTATCACTGGTTCAAAAATATCACAAGAAAATAATTGGCAATTATACCTTAAATGTTTTTAATAACTACACTGTGGCTACTTTGAAAAAATTAGGATTGCATCAGGTTATGATATCACCAGAATTGGGAGAAAAAGAATTACAGACATTTTCCCCTGATCAAACCTCTTTTTTGGTCTATGGTAATTTACCGGTTATGGTATTAAACTATTGCCCACTTGGTAAATCAAATCATTGTTATGCTAACTGTTGTCATGCTTGCCAAACAGCATCCAAATTTTATTTGAAAGATCGTATGGGGCTTGATTTTCGAATTCTTCCAGATCCTAGTCAAACCATCACAACTATTTATAATAGTAAAACGACCTCTATTTCGAAACTGGATATTCCTTTTCATACCTACCGTATCGATCTTTTGGATGAGGATATTGCCTCTATCCAAACCATTCTAAATGTGCTTAAGGCTGGCAAGAAATTGAGTGGAAATCAATATACAAATGGCAATTTAAGAAAGGAAGTTTAGTCCGCTGTAGTGCTTTCGGTTTGATATATTATGTAAATTGTAGTATAATAAAGTTAGACAAAACTTTATTTATTATTTCGACGATTGGAGGAATAAACATGTTACAATCTTTAAAAAACTTTTTTACATCTGATGTTCCAAAAAAGAAGCTTTCGATGCGGGAAGAGATTCAAATATTTGTTCACTACTACGATAAACAAACCTATCGTCCTGATGAACAAATCAATTGGGTAAGCCTTAGCTACTCCTTATACGAAGCTTATTACAATTTACTGCAAAAGTATCCAGACATTAGCCAGATTACAAATTACAATTTGCATCAGAAACCTTCGGAACGTTCTTACACCTGGCTTGATGATAAGCCAACATGGTACACTTGCTCTCAACAGGAAATGGAAATGCATTATGAAAGATTCAAAAAGATTTCAAGAGGTGTTCACTATGAACTGTCAAGTGCATTTGGAACCAATCCTAAATTTCCACAATATGGCTGTATTGCTTACTTAGGATTTGCCTTTGGAGAATCAGCAGGCTGGGATAATGTGATTGCATTTTTAAAAGATTGGTTAGACGAGGAAAATCAAAACTAAAAAGAAAAGAAGTGTTGAGATTTCCACACTTCTTTTCTTTATTGAACACATGCTTCTAATAAGGTAATTGGATTTTCTTTTTCTGTATTGATTTCTGCCATGGTTCCTATTGGAATGACTGTCTTTTTATCACAATGTCCAAAATTATTTGATTTTATAATAGGAAATGGAATTCCCCCCTCCAATGTATCTAGCAGGATTTGTTCTAAGGTTATCCCACTTTCATGTTCATAATTTCCAAGCCATATGCCCTTTATTTTTTGGAACACTCCATTTTGTTTTAAATGATACAAATAATGGCTTACCATGCCAGGTGGTGATTCAAAACCAAGTTCCTCTAAAAATAATAATTTATCCTGAAAATCGATTTCATATTTTCCGGCTAGCTAACCAAGTGGTTAAACATAAATTGCCACCCACCAATTTTCCCATTGCTTTTCCAGGATGAATTGTTTCATAACCATCCTCCTGTGTTCCGATGGCTAAACTCTTCATTTGGAATCTTTTGACCATTTCTTGAAAACCATAATCGGTTTCCCAGGATGTTAAAGCTTTAAAACAAGCACCATTAAATGTAACCAAACCAGTTTTGGCATAAATGGCATTGGTTAATGTTGTAATATCACTAAAGCCACATAAAATCTTTGGATTTTTTTGTATGGTTTCATAGTCTAAATAATCTAAAACGCTGTTAGAATTGTATCCGCCTTTCGAACAAATAATAACCTTTACCTCTGGATCGGCAAACATCGCATTTAAATCATCTGCTTTATTCTTGGCTGTTTCTGAATAGCCTAAAGAATTGGTACAAGCATGTGAACTAAATTTGACCCTATAGCCTAAGTGTTCCCATAATTCTTTTGATTTTTTGATACAATCCTGATCTTTTTCCAAAATGCTATTAGATGGTGATGCAACCCCAATGGTATCACCCGGTTGAATGGCTCGTGGTAAAATACTTTTTAGGTTTGTTTTAGTCTCCATAGGCTTCTCCTCCAATAATTTTTCCTGTTGTAACATCCACAAAAACAGCTACCCCATTTCCCATTTCATTGGTTTTCATAAATACATAGGCTTTTCTTTTTTTATCGGGATAGGTTTGGTCAGATCCATTGTGTTTTCGTGTAAAATAATTATTGGGTGTCACTTCTTCCACCTTGTCTGTTTCTTCTTCAGTATCGACAATTCCTTCTGCTGCAATACGTTTTGCTGATTCTTGAAAACCTTTTTCTGCAATTTTTTTGGCTTGGCTTTTTGAGATTTGAACACTATTATCGGTTACCTGATAAGCGTCAAAATTCTTCACAAAGATTTTTTCATCTAGTTGTTCGGCTGCCTGGTCATATTCTTGATCAGCCTCTTGTTCTTTCTGTTTTTCTTGGTCTTTTTGTGCATCGTATGCTTCTTTCGTTATCCAGGTACCATAGTTTACAAATGTAACTGGATTTTTGTCTTCTTTGTTTTCGCCTACTTCCAAATAAATAAGATGGTTGGATTGATTATCCTCATAATAAGGCATATGATAATAACTCAAATTGTGATCAGTTGGATTGATTCCACTAATATCAACTAATTCAAATGGATTGTCTTGCTCATTGTTGACCTGATATAAATCACATTTACTACCATCTGCTTGTGGAACTGTTAGGAATCCATCAACTGTCATACCATATGTATCCAAAAATTTTAGTTCACAATTATCATCGAGTGAAAAAGAAGTTTCAACTTTGCTCCAATAGTTTCCTTGTGTAGTAGAGCGAATGATACCACCAACGCCATCTTTATCAATATAGAAAATATAACCATAATTGCCAGAAATTCGTATTTGTTTTATTTTTGCTTGAGCAGGCACTCCTATATTTTGTCCTGTTAATTCCTGTGTTGTCCAATTTTGATAGTCTGATGTACGTACCAAATATAGTTTACTATCCACTTGATAATAAAAATAAATGTTTCCCATATTCTCCTTGGATTGATAAGTTCCCTCTTTGTAATGACTCATTTTCATTTGAGAAAAATCACCTGGTACTTCAATGGATTTATTGTCTCGAATTACATACAATTTACCCTCTTGCAAGTAAAATGTATGATCTTGTGCATACACCTTGGCTCCTTCCTTGGCATCTTCGATTGGCTGTGCTTGTTTGGGAACTTGTCTCAAAGCCATCCATAAACAAATTAAACTTAACATCAAAATGATAACAATAATCACGCCTTGTACTTTTTTCCCCATCTTAGACCTCCTATTGTATTTTCATTAAGAGCATTATACCAGAACTCCTAGAGGGTTACAAGCCTTTTTGCTGGATTCTAAGATTTCTAAAAATTTTCATTTTTTTTATTTTTTCCAACTTTATACACTTATATCTAGCAAGAAAATGTAAATACTATAGGATAAAAGAGATTTGGGAGGCTATTCATGAAAAAAATTTTTATCTCTATTGGTTTTGTTTGTTTATTTGCTCTTTTACTAACTGGTTGCTCACAAACCAATTCAAATGAAAAAAAGAACACAAACGATCACCAAAACAATGTTAATCTATCCAAAGTGTCAACCGAGCAAAACATTTCTGCTCCCCATGATACTAATTCATCCAATGAAAGTGGCAAGGATGACGAGTCCGAATCCGATTCTTCCCACAACACCGATGCATCTGATCCAACAACAGATGAAAAAAAACCTTCTCGTGAGGAAACAATTAGCGAATTTTCAACAAAAATTTATGATAAGAAAGCAGAAAGGCAGCACAATGTAACCATCACATGTCAAAGTCTCAATGAAACAGTTGTCAAAAAAGGAGAAACTTTTTCTTTTACATCTACCATCGGGAAAGCTACACCAAGTAAAGGTTACGAAAAAGCGAAAATTTTTGATAAAGCAGGAAATGTAGAAGAAGGCTATGGTGGAGGCATTTGTCAGGTTAGCACAACCGTTTATAATGCTGTTAAAGATATTTCGGGTATTACAGTTACAGAACGACACGATCACAGCAATAAAGTTCCCTACGCCAAAAAAGGAAATGATGCGGCTGTTGCCCATGGTAGTTATGATTTTAAATTTGTTAACCATACCGAACATGATATTGTAATACATGCAGAAAATAGTAAGTCAAAAATAACGGTAACCATCAATCGTTTGATAGAATAACACAAAAGAAGAGAAAACAAGTTCTCTTCTTTTGTCTTTTAGTCATCATAATCATCTGGATAGGTATCAAAATCAAATGGTTCAACTTCCGGAGGTTCTGGTGTATACGGAGGTGTTTGTTCCTCCTTTTCGACTGGGTGCAAATTTTTACTTCGCCTTGTTCTTCTAGTTGCTTTATTTTCTTCTGAACTGCGAACTTTTCTTTCGTTAACATCTTTTTCCGATTTTTGATTGTTATTCTGTTTCTTTTCCATTGGATCTTTGGTTTCTTTTAAAACGTCCATGACCATATCATTTGTTTTTTCTATAATTTCTGGAACATAATCTAAAAGTTTATCAATAGTAGAGGAATATTTAACCGGTAATAGTCTTACTCCTTCAGGCTGTACGACCAAAAAAGCAATGGGATTGATACTAACACCTGCTCCACTGCCTCCACCAAATGGAAGCCTGTACTGAATATCTTCTTCCTTATCACGTCTTGAATATTCATCAATGGTTTCTCCTCGAAATTCGCTACCACCTGCTGCAAATCCAAAAGAAACTTTTGAGATGGGAATAATAATCACATTATTCGACGTTTCAATTGGATCTCCAATAATGGTGTTAACATCAATCATATCTTGGATACTATTCATTGCCGTTGTCATCAATCCCTCAATTGGGTGCTCACTCATGTTTTCTCACTCCTTTTTCGATATTGTTTATAACCATAATATGCACTTGTTTTACCAGTTTTATACATTTATGCTGCTGATTTTTCAAATCTTTTTCGAACTCTTTTCATTTCTTTTCTCATCTGATTTCGACGGGCTTTTTTCGTTGCTCTATATCCTCCTATCAAAGCTTGTATCATATGTACCACGGATATCTGTATTTCTGTCTGAAAAAAAATGGCAAGTTTTATGGTATTTTGATAAAGTGGTCTTGTTTTAAAATAAATTGGTTCTTGAAAATGCCAATTTTTTTGATGATAAAAAAAGGGAAGAATTCCCCCTATCAAACCTGCTAAAATTCCAACTGTCATAGAAGTCAAATCCGCTTCCTGTGTTCCGATGCTGATTTTTAAACAGGTCTTTCCAATGCGAATGGGCAATCTTTTTTCGAATTCTTTTGCTTGTTGAATGGTCTTTTCTTCCCATTCTTCGATTCCTAGAAATTTACGTACCAATTTACCCTTCCATTTTTTCCATTGTTTCCTATCTCGCCAAGTCTCTTGTGTCCATTCCATTTGCCATAATTTTTTTTGATCTCCTATATATAGACCTATCTGAATTTTGTATTCTGTTTTTTTCATATGAGGTGATAGTTCCATATAAAAGGGCGAAATGGCAATACGAACGGATAAAAAACAGAGAAAAAAAATGATGATGCCGATGAAACAAAAAAATGATAACCATATGATCATAAGAATCTCTCCTTTGTTCATATTGTTACCATTTTTTTTAACTCTAAACTTTTTTCGGTGCTTTTTCTATATAAATATCACCAAATAAAGTATCTTGCTTAACCTGTATTTTATTTTTTCGATTCAACTCCAAAACACCAGAAAAAGCCGTAATAATTTCCATTTTTGAGCATTTTTCTTTTGAAAAAAGATGACTGAAAACAAATTTTGAATGTCGTACTAACTCTCGAAAGATCTCTTTTACTTTACTTGCAACACTAACCGTTTCTGTTACCGCAATTTTTTCGATATTTTTGGCATTATCATTTTTTCTTTGTGCTTGGATGTGAATCAATTTAGCATATTTATCTGGAATTGTGTGAGGCTCATAAATCTCTTCCAATTCTTGCTTTTTTAGGATAATTGGCTCTGGATTTTTGAAAATTCTTTTTTTGTAAATATCGTATTGCTCCCTAAAAATTTGACTCATTTCCTTGTATTTTTTATAAGCTATGATTTTACTACGTAATTCTTCCTCTGTTAATTCTCCTTCATCTTCCTCTTGTTTTGGTAATAAAGATTTTGATTTTAGTAAAATTAAATTGGAAGCCATAATCAAAAATTCACTGGCCACCTCAAGATTCTGCTGTTCATGTTGTTGAATCAGAGCAATGTATTGATCCGTAATAGCTGAGATGTTCACATCTGTGATGTCCATTTTATTTTTACGAATCAAATAACATAAAACATCAAGCGGTCCTTCAAATTTGTCTAATTTAATTTCGTATTTATTACTCTCTAATGCTAATACATGATTCATAAAAATTACACGCTCTCTTCCTCTTTTAGTCTTCGAATGGTTCCATCTCGATATCCCTTTTTTCGCAAAAATTGAAAAATACTCGCTGGTTCCATATTTCTTAGTTTTTTGTTATATATGGTTTTGGCTGATTGATATTCATACTGAGCCAATTCCTCTTGATGCTGGTCAAAGTAATTTTCTATAACAGGAATGGTTAATCCCTTAGCTAATAACTTATACTGTATTTCACGAATAGACAAGGTGTGTATATTCATAAATTCTGCTAAAGCACGATCCAAATAATTTTGATCATTGATATAACCCACTTCTTTTAAATAATCTATTACATCATCCAGCATCGTTTCTTCCATCATTTGAAACTTTCTTCGAATCTCAGCCTCTGTTCTTTTCTTGTACATAATATATTTTAAAACCTTGCTCTTAGCTTGGTCAAACTCTTCTTCTGTATAATCCATTATGTTTCATCCTTTGGAGCATCTGTATTTCCATCACCTAAACTGCTTTCAAATGCTTGTTCAAAATTCTCACGAATTTTAGCTTCTACTTCAGCCATAACTTCTGGATTTTCACGTAAATATTTCTTGGCATTTTCTCTTCCTTGTCCTAATCGATTTCCTTGATAGCTAAACCATGCACCACTTTTTTCAATAATGTCTAATTTAACAGCCATATCCAAAATATTGCCTTCTTTTGATATACCTTTTCCATAGATGATATCAAATTCTGCCTCTCTAAATGGTGGTGCTACTTTATTTTTTACAACTTTTACTCTAGCTCTATTTCCTACAACCTCTCCATCTTGTTTAATGGTTTCAATTTTACGAATATCTAAACGTACAGATGCATAAAATTTTAAAGCACGTCCACCTGGTGTTGTTTCTGGGTTTCCAAACATAACACCCACTTTTTCTCTTAACTGGTTAATAAAGATAATAACCGTTTTAGATTTATTAACAGCTCCCGCTAATTTACGCAATGCCTGTGACATCAATCTAGCTTGCAAACCAATATGAGAATCTCCCATATCGCCATCGATTTCTGCCTTTGGAACAAGTGCTGCCACAGAGTCGACAACAATAACATCTAAGGCTCCACTTCGAATTAAAGCTTCTGCAATTTCCAATGCTTGCTCTCCTGTATCTGGTTGTGACACAATTAAGCTATCAATATCAACGCCAAGATTTTTGGCATACACTGGATCCAATGCATGCTCAGCATCGATAAAAGCAACCTCTCCATTCATTTTTTGTGCTTCGCTAATAATATGTAAAGCCAATGTTGTTTTACCAGAAGATTCTGGTCCATAGATTTCAATAATTCTTCCACGTGGGACACCACCAATTCCTAAAGCGATATCCAAACTTAAGGCACCGGTTGGAATTGCCTCTATATTCATAGCAGTAAATTCACCTAATTTCATAATAGATCCTTTACCAAATTGTTTTTCAATCTGACCCATTTCCATTTCTAATGCTTTTTTCTTTTCTGGATTTTCGTTACTCATAATTTCCTCCTCTAAACATTTGTTTGTTTTATTATATACTTTTGAAATTTTTTGTCAATAGTTTTTTTAATTTTGTCGATACCAGTTTTCCATATTGTAAAATACATTAAACCAGTTTGGCTTTTGTTCTCCAAATAGTTTTGTGCTAGATACCAAGTATTCTCGGTTAATGTACAAAGAAACAAAAGGAACATCTTCTGCATAAATTTTTTGCAATTCTGAAAATTTTTCACGTAATTTTTTGGCGTCCGCAATTTGATAAGTTTCGTGAAGTAAATTCTTTGCTTCTTCCTTATCATAATTGGCTAAATTGCTATCGCCGAAATATCTAGCTAAGTCAGGTGTTGCAGATATTTTCGTGCCAGCCAATATCATGTCATAATTTCGATTTTCGATGTAAGAATTGTATTGAGCATCTGAAACTTTTTTGACATTGATTAAAATACCGATATTGCCTAATTGATTTTTGATTGCTTCTGCTACTGCGACTCTTCTAACATTAGAAGCATTCACGACCAAATCAAAAGTGGTTCGTAATGTTTTATAATTCTCTACTTTTTGCCACTGTTTGTATTTGAATTCCCATCCAGCCTCTTCCAAAAGCTGTTGCGCATATTCCGGATTATAAGAATCTGTTTGAATACTGCTATCGTATAAATAATTTCCATAATCCAATGGATAATTGCTGGTATCATAGTTATCATCAAATACAGTTGCTACAATGTTGGCTTTATCAATACTAGAAGCAATTGCTTTTCGAACTTCTGTTTTGCTTAAAATCGCATTTTGCGTATTCATTGCTAAATAATCAAAATCTCTAGCTTTATACTGGCTTACATTAAATCCAATGGTTCCAATATAGTCCCTGAAATTTGTATTACTCGTTGGAATTAAATCAATGTTACCAATTTTAAAAGCATTGTAAACTTCCCCCATAGAAGAATAGATATTGATATTGATCGTATCAATTTTTGTTTTTTTATTGCTATCCCAATAATTTGGATTTTTAACCAAGCTGATAAAAGAACCTTCCATTTTGTCAATTTGATACATACCTGTTCCAACCGGTATCTTCGTACTAGTCGTAAAATTTTCATTATCAAAATTTTGACTCGATAAAATAGGGAAAATAAGATTGTATTCAAAAAAAGGTTGTGCCTCATTTAATGTTATCTTAATCGTCCTATCATCAATAATATCCAAACTATAAATGTTAGACACATTGTCTTTGTAAATGGATATAACATCCCCACTTTTTAGTTGATCAATCGTAAACTTAACATCATTTGCTTTTAAATCAGTTCCATCTTGAAATTTGATATTAGATTTTAACTTAATGATATAGGAATTATCACCTGTTTTTGAGCATTCTTCTGCTAAACAATTGCTTAAACTATAATCATTGTTAATGGTTAACAATGGCTCAAACACTAATTTATCAATAAATTGAATATTTTTATTTTGACTTAAAATCGGATTCATCGTGTCATACTGGTGAATTCCTAAGCGCAAATTCGTATTAACACTATTTTGCGTTGTTTCTTGGCTAGCAGTTTGATTATTCGTATCTTGTGGACTTTTTTTGTAATGGATCACATAAATCCCATAACCAATTAAAATAATTACCACTAGCATAAAGATATATTTAAAAATATTTACTTTCATGCTCCACCTCTATTTCTGTTATGATAATATACTAAAATGGACGATTTTTCAAGTAAAATTTAAGGCATTTTCCGAGCTATAAAGCAAATTTTAAAAAAAGAGAGCCTACTTCCCAAAGCTCCCCCATTTTTTTATTTTTATTTTCTGGATTCCACAATCAGCTTGATGCCAGTTCGATCTTCTCCTTCGACCTCTACTTCTGCAAACGCTGGTATACAAACCAAGTCTACACCAGATGGTGCCACAAACCCCCTTGCAATGGCAATTGCTTTCACCGCCTGATTTAATGCTCCTGCTCCAATTGCTTGCATCTCTGCTTTTTGTGTTTCTTTCACCAAACCTGCTATGGCTCCCGCTACTGAATTTGGATTTGATTTTGATGAGATTTTTAAAATTTCCATTTTTTTTGCCTCCTAAAATTTTATTTTTTGTATCTTTATTAACTACAGTTATATTTATAATACATTTGCCCTTAAAAGTCTATATAATTTATCTAAAAAATGGAAAAACTCATCGCCCATTTTACTGTATTTTCTGCATATTCTACAAATTTCTTCTATGAATTTTTATAGTTCGACAATCTTCATCAGAAATCGAGATTATTACACTGTTTAACATTGCTTCTCCCTCGCCGACTTTGTATCTTTCTGGCAAAGAAGTAACAAAACGCTTTAAAGATGCTTCTTTGCTCATACCGATGACGGAATCAGCAGGTCCTGTCATTCCAATATCTGTGATATATGCCGTTCCTTTTGGTAAGATTTTTTCATCTGCTGTTTGAACATGTGTATGGGTTCCATATACAGCATTTACTCTACCATCTAGATAATAACCCATGGCAATTTTTTCAGCCGTTGCTTCTGCGTGAAAATCAACAATTATAATATCCACGTCATTTTTTATTTTCTTTAAAATAGCATCTACTGTTGTAAATGGATTATCAGAAAGAACATTCATATCCACTCGTCCTATCAAGTTAATAACACCAATCCTTTTGCCATGGCATGTATAGATACCATAACGATTACCTGGCGCATCTTTACTGTAATTCGCTGGTACTAATAATTCCTTTTTACCAATGAATTTGAAAATATCTTTTTTGCCCCAAGTATGATTTCCCATTGTCATGACATGGACACCTACTTGTTGCAATTGCTTAAAAATTTTTTCGGTTATTCCCATGCCATCTGCAGAATTTTCAGCATTACAGATAACAAAATCTATTTTTTCCTGTTCCACAAGATGATGCAATTCCTTTTGTACTTTTTTTACACCACATTCGCCAACAACATCTCCTATACATAATATATTCATTGTGATTCCTTCCTTTCTTTGGTTTTATTCATCTTTTTTATCTTACTATAAAATTTATATTTATGCAATAAAAAAACAGACTAGGTTATTTTCCTAATCTGTTTACTTTATGTTATTTAGCATATTCAATGGCTCTTACTTCACGAATAACATTTACTTTAATTTGACCTGGATATTCCATTTCAGATTCTACTTTTTTCGCTACATCACGTGCCATCATGACCATTTCATTGTCTGACACTTTATCTGGTTTTACAATCAATCTGACCTCTCTACCAGCTTGAATAGCAAATGATTTATCAACACCTTCAAAAGAATCTGCGATTTCCTCTAGTTTTTCCAATCTCTTAATATAGGTTTCTAAAGTTTCTCTTCTAGCACCTGGTCGAGATGCAGATATAGCATCTGCTGCTTGTACTAAAACAGCTTCTACTGTTTTTGGTTCTACATCACCATGATGTGCCTCAACTGCATTGATAACAGCTGGAGATTCTTTGAATTTCTTTAGAACATCCACACCAATTTCAACGTGTGTTCCTTCCATATCATGATCCAAAGCTTTTCCAATGTCGTGTAATAAACCGGCTCTTCTTGCTAATTTCGGATCAGCTCCAATTTCTTCTGCCATAATACGGGCTAAGTTGGATACTTCAATAGAGTGATTTAAAACATTTTGGCCATAACTGGTACGATATTTTAATTTACCAATCAATTTAACCAAATCAGGGTTTAGTCCATTTACACCCGTTTCTAACATAGCTCTTTCGCCTTCTGATTTAATGATATTTTGTACTTCTTCTTTTGCCTTTTCTACCATTTCCTCAATTTTGGCAGGATGGATTCTACCATCTTCAATCAATTTTTCCAAAGCAATTTTAGCTACTTCACGTCTTAATGGATCAAAACCGGATAAGATAACAGCTTCTGGTGTATCATCTATAATTAAATCAATTCCTGTTAATGTTTCTAATGCTTTGATATTACGTCCTTCTCGACCAATGATTCGTCCTTTCATGTCATCGTTCGGTAAAGAAACAACCGATACGGTTGTTTCAGATGTATGATCAGCTGCACATTTTTGAATGGCATAGCCAACAATTTCTCTGGCAGTTTTGTTTGCTTCTTCTTTGCATTTTTCTTCCATACTTCTAATTTTAGCCGCTTTTTCATCCACTAATTCTTTTTCTAGGCCATCTAGTAAATATTTTTTTGCTTCTTCTACCGTAAATCCTGAAATTCTTTGTAATTCTTCTTGTTGCTTGTGTAAATTGTTTTTGATTTCCTGTCTCATTTTATCGTTATCTGCATATTTTCTCTCAAGTTCTTTTTCTTTTCTTTCAAGATTTGAAGAACGTTTATCTAACGTTTCTTCCTTTTGAATCATTCTTTTTTCTTGTAATTGTACTTCGCCTCTTCTTTCTTTAATCTCTTGATCTAATTCATTTCTAGCCTTTAGCATTTCTTCTTTAACTTGTATAATTCCTTCTTTGCTTTTATTTTCAGCTTCCATTTTTGCATTTTCTAAGATTCTTTTAGCTTCTTCTTCAGCTCCCTGTATTTTAGATTCAGCAATTTTTTTTCGAATAAGCACACCTACTGGTATAAAAATTACTGCTGAGATTAATAAGGTGAAGACAATGATTATGATTTTTTCCATCACACACTACACCTC
>CAMCHB010000012.1 GCA_945874585.1 uncultured Clostridium sp.
CCTAATTCTCCTGCAAATGCTGCCCATTCTGCTCTAGATGGTACAAACCAACCATCCTTTACTTTTGTTTGTATTTGTCCCCACATATCTTTATGACTTGAACATGTATCTTGGTCTCCATATGCTGTCGCATTCCATTTTGCTATCATGGTTGCTGTATTTGTTTTTCCAGTTCCAAATTCTGTTGATGTTATAGTTGACCATTCACTTATTCCTTTATCATATGCTGCATGATACCAATCATAAGATGTGCCATTTGTTTTTCCATCTATATCTGTTAATGCCATGATATAGAATCTTTCTTCTCCCGTTCCTGTTGGTGATATGACAGGTTTTGTTCCAAATTTACCAGTATAACTTTTTTGACTTATATAATAGTCTTTTAGTCCTTCTGTTACTTTTGGTATTGTATATACACCATCTGAGTCATTCCATTTTCCACTACCTTGATTTCCTACTGCTTTATCTGCAAATATGACTCCATCTACTGTTCCATCTCCATCAGTATCGGCATAATACCCTACCCCACTTTGTGCAGTCGTAAATGGACTTTCTTTTTCCCATTGATTCTCTTCTAAGTATACATAGGTGGTTCCATTGACAGTTGATGAAACCATATGGCCCTGTCCAATGATTTCGATTTCATGGTTTTGTGCCATTTTTAAAATAGAAGAGACATCCTTGTCAATCACAATATCTTGCTGCAAATAATAGGTTTTGCCTTTGCTCATGGTATAGTTTTTGTCCTGAATGTTCAAAGTACTACCAGAAGCAATTTGGTAAAATTGATCCGCTGTATAAATTGGGATGACATCCCCTCCCACATACTGCTGATAAGCTTCTTGTGCTGTTTGATCCCCTTGGTAAACATTTTGCAATCGTCCCAAAGTTTCCAATTGTAATTGCTGTTTACTCGTACTACGAACAAACACGCCAATACAAATAATGGTAAAAATCACCATGGTTACTAATACATAAACCACAATAGATCCTTTTTCGCTTTTTCTATTCATTGGGTTCTCCCTTCTTTGAGAGGCAGCATAAGCAGAAAGCCATCGAATTCTTTCCTCTCGTATTTTTTCTTTTCTTTTGGTATCTGGCCAATCCAAATGTTCTTGTGCAATCGTTTTTCCTTTTACTTGTTCCAACATTTGGTGTCCTACATGAGCCAAATTGATTTCTCTTTTTCCTTGTTTTTTTCCCATTTGGTCTGCTTGTACCACAATTTCCATGCCGTCTAAGCCAAGCGTAGAACGTGAAAGCATGTCTAAAAAATCAACTTGCTTTGCCACACGCATCTGTGAAAAAATCCCGGCTTTTCCATGGAAAAGCGCTGCCATTTCTCCACACTTTTTCCATCGTTTCGGCACCCCTAATCGTTGACTTAGTTTCTCCACTTCCTCTACGCCCTTTTTTTCATGGTCTATATGGTGTGGGTACTCCTTGGGAGGTGTTTTTCCTTTTCCGAAATCATGTACCAAAACAGCATAACGGATTTCTGGCTGCTGTGTCAAGGAAACAGTACTTTGCAAAGCCAGCATGGTGTGTTGATAAGCATCTCCTTCTGGATGGTATTGCTCTGGTTGCGGAACACCTACCAAAGCTTGTATCTCGGGAAAATGAACATCCAATACCTGTGCTGTTTTTAAAACATCGAAAAAAATTCTTGGAGAAGGACTTAGTAATGCTTTTTGAAATTCTGTCATCACTCTTTCCTTTGATAAGCTTTTTAGTTCTGGTTTTAACTTTTGCATCATCTGAAGGGTTTCCGGTTCTACCGTAAACGATAAAGTTGCTGCCAATCTTGCCACACGATACACTCTCAACGGATCTTCAGCATAGGAAGAGCCAATGGCTCGAAGTACCCCATGCTTTAAATCTTCTCTTCCTCCATAAGGATCCAAATAAGTGTTGGTTTCCAAATCTTTGGCAATGGCATTAACCGTCAAATCACGTCTTGCTAGATCTTCTTCTATAGAAATAGATGGATCTGTTTGAACTGTAAACCCACGATGTCCTTCTGCACATTTGTGCTCACGCCTAGCTAAAGCATATTCTTGCTGGTCTATTTCGTATACGCCAAAAGATTTTCCTCTTTTGCGTGCCATGGGAAATATTTGCTCAAACATCTCCTTTGTTAATCCACAAACACAATAGTCTTGATCGTGACAAGGTCTTCCGCAGTATTTCATCTCGTACACTACCACCAACCAAATAAAGCTTACCGACCAGCCTGTTGAATTCTTTTTCTAATTTCTTCTTTTTTCATATTGGTTTTCCTTTTCATTTGGCTTTCGTTTTTACGTATCTTTTCTTTTTTAGTTATATCATACCTATACCCACAAGTTCAATCTTTTTGCAAACATTTCCCTTATTTTTCTTTTGCCGTAACTTTTCTTAACGTATGGTCAATTTTATTGACAGATTCTCTTTCTTATAATATAGTTAACCTATACTATTGAAGGAGGTTTGTTTCATTTATGAAAGATTTAATCGAAATTAGATGGCATGGCCGTGGTGGTCAAGGAGCTAAAACTGCTTCTTTATTACTAGCCGATGCTGCTTTCAACACAGGTAAATATATTCAAGGATTTCCGGAATATGGACCTGAAAGAATGGGAGCACCTATTACTGCCTACAATCGTATTAGCACCAACCCTATCCGTGTTCATAGCAATATTTATGAACCAGATTATGTTGTTGTAGTAGATGATTCGTTAATAGACTGTGTTGATGTCACCGCTGGATTAAAACAAGATGGTGCCATTTTAGTGAATACAACACAAGACATCTCACAACTAAAAGAAAAACTAAAACATTATACCGGTAAAATTTATACCTTAGATGCTAGAAAAATATCCATGGATGCATTGGGACGTTATTTTCCTAATACACCTATGTTAGCAGGTATTGTCAAAATTAGCGGTATTATGCCAGAAGATGAATTTTTACAATGTATGACTGCGTCTTTTCAGCATAAATTTGCTAAAAAACCCGAAGTCATTGAAGGAAATATGAAAGCTCTAAAAATGGCATTGCAAGCCATTTAAAAATGCAAAAGGAGGAAAATTATGTCTAAGAAAAAACAAGATGCCAATGTCACATGGCAAGACATCGAAATTGGCGGTACCATTTGTGATGCTGGCAATGCGGAACAGTTTGAAACTGGTTCATGGCGTTCTATGAAACCTGTCTTTCTTGCCGATAAATGCAAACAATGTGGTTTGTGTTTCCCAGTTTGTCCTGATGATGCTATTCCAGTTGGTCCTGATCAAAAAAGAGGCGATTTCAATTACGATGCTTGCAAAGGTTGCGCCGTTTGTGCCAAAGTTTGCCCTTTCCAAGCCATTGAAATGCATTCTAACGACTACCAAAAAGGAGGCGATTTCCATGTCAATTAGAGAACGTTTAAGTGGTAATGAAGCTGCAGCTATCGCTATGAAACAAATCAATCCAGATGTTGTCGCTGCATTTCCCATTACACCTTCTACCGAAATTCCCCAATATTTTTCTACCTTTGTCAGCAATGGTGAAGTAGATACAGAATTTGTTGCCGTAGAAAGTGAACACAGTGCGATGAGTGCTTGTATTGGAGCAGAAGCTGCTGGAGCCAGAGCCATGACAGCTACTTCTGCAAATGGTTTATCCCTTATGTGGGAAATGATTTATATTGCCTCTAGTTTACGACTTCCTATTGTAATGTCCCTTGTTAACCGTGCCGTTTCTGGTCCTTTAAATATTCACAATGACCATTCAGATGCAATGGGAGTACGTGATTCTGGTTGGATTCAATTGTTTTCTGAAACCAATCAAGAAGCCTATGATAATTTACTAATGGCTCATAAAATCGCAGAAAATAAAAAAGTGTTATTACCCCTTATGGTATGCCAAGATGGATTTATTACTTCTCATGCCATTGAAAATATTACATTAGAGGATGACCAAACGGTTCGTCAATTTGTGGGAAGTTATCATCCTGATCACTATTTATTAAATGCTAAAGAACCGATTGCTGTCGGTCCTTTGGATTTGCAAAGTTATCTATTTGAGCACAAAAGACAACAAGCAGAAGCTATGAAAGAAGCAAAACAAGTTATTTTAGATGTAGCCACAGAATTTGAAGCCTTGACAGGACGTCATTATGGTTTATTTGAAAGCTATCGTTTAGAAGATGCTACTATCGCTATTGTTTGTATGAACTCAACCGCAGGAACAGCAAAAGAAGCAGCAGATGCTATGCGTCAAAAAGGCATCAAAGCTGGTGTTTTAAAAGTTCGTGTTTTTCGTCCTTTCCCTGCTGAAGAAATTGCCCAAGCATTAAAAGGATTAAAAGCTGTAGCCATTCTAGATAAAGCGGATGGTCTAAATGCTATTGGAGGTCCTTTGTACACAGATGTTACTTCTGCTTTTTATGTACAACATATGCAAGTGCCTGCCGTTAATTATATTTACGGTCTTGGTGGCCGTGACACAACTCAAAAAGAAATTCAATCTGTTTTTGAAGATTTACAGGAAATTGTCAAAACGGGAACGGTACAAAATCCGTATCGTTATCTTGGTGTGAGAGGAGATGATAAATAATGGCATACAATGTGAAAGAAATTATCGCAAATAAACCTTCTCGTTTGACTTCTGGTCACAGAATGTGCGCCGGATGTGGAGCACCTCCTGCTGTTCGTATGGTGCTTCGTGCTCTAAAAAATGAAGACCATGCTGTTGTTTCTGTTGCAACTGGATGTCTAGAAGTTTCTACTTTTATTTACCCTTATACAGCTTGGAAAGATTCTTATTTACACACAGCCTTTGAATGTACAGCTGCCTCTCTTTCTGGTGCTGAAGCTGCCTATCGTGTCATGAAAAAAACCGGGAAATTACCAGAGGATCAACACACGAAATTTATTGCTTTTGGTGGTGATGGTGGAACTTATGATATTGGATTACAAAGTTTATCTGGTGCCATGGAAAGAGGCCATGATATGGTATATGTCTGCTATGACAATGGTGCTTATATGAACACCGGTATTCAACGTTCTTCTGCTACTCCAAAATTTGCTGATACTACAACATCTCCAGCTGGTAAAAAGATTCCAGGGAAAGCACAAGCTCGAAAGGATTTAACCGAAATTATGGCAAATCACCATATTCCTTATGCAGCTCAAACTATCTGTGTCAACAATTTTAAAGATATTTATGAAAAATCTGAAAAAGCAATTTATACCAAAGGTCCTGCATTTTTGAATGTATTATCTCCTTGTCCAAGAGGATGGGGTTATCCAACAGCTGATCTTATGAAAATCAACAAGCTTGCCGTTGAAACCTGCTATTGGCCTTTGTATGAAGTAATCAACGGAAAATATGTCATCAATTATAAACCAAAAAAGAAATTACCAGTAGAAGAATTTTTAAAAGTCCAAAAACGTTTTGCTCATATGTTCAAACCTGGCAATGAATGGATGATTGAAGAATTCCAAAAACTTGTCGATGAACGTTGGGAAAGATTATTAAACTTAGAAAAAATAACACAAGAAGAAAACCAATAGGAAAATATTATTTTCCGAATATAGAAACAAAAATACCCTTTGTATTTTATTCATACAAAGGGTATTTTTGTTTTTATGAATGGTTCTCTACGTTTCCATCGATACTGCCAAATAATTCATCAAATTTTTTCTCTAATTCTTTTTGAATATCCATTTCCGTTTCCTCCTCTTTTTCTGGTGAAACTTCTACTTCTGGCTGACTTTCTGTTTCATCATCCTGTGGCAAAGTTGGTGCCATTAAATCTTCAAATGGATCTATTTCTTTTGGCTCGCTCTTCTGCGTTGGCTGTTCCGTACTCTCTTCTAGCTCATCCAAAGAAGCCAATCCCATTTCTGTTTCCTGCTTTTTTGCTTTTACTGGTTGTTTTTCTTTTACCTCTTCTTTTGCTGGAGTCTCATCAAATAAATCATCGAGTGATCCAATTTGTACATCTGCCTCTTTTTCTTCTTCTACATAAGGATTGTATGGATTGTATTTTCGCCATGTACCTCTTTCCAAGCCACACACCACATTGTTATGGTCAGCTGGATATTGTTGTGCATATTTTACAGATGGATGTTCAAAATAGTAATATTTACGAGCCTTAACAGGCTTAATTCCTTTTTCAAAAATAATACACAAATCATTATCCATTCTTCTCATTTCATCTGGTGTCATCAATGCTCTTGCAAGTGATTGATCAGATGTACTATAACCTTGTTTTTGTCTATTTTTATCGCGACTTATAGATACACTATCTTTAATAATGGTCTTCTCACCCAATGCCTTTGAAAAATATTCTACGGTTTTTTGAGAGTTGCTACCCAAGAATAAATGCGTATCGCAGTTTCCCAAAATAGTTTCATAGGAATCTTTATAAATAGCTTCTAGCTGATCCAAATTCTGCACAATAACACTAAAAGAAATCTTACGACTTCTACTGGTTGATATTTTTTTATCGAAATCTGGAATTCGACCAATATTGGCAAACTCATCTAGGATAAAATACGTTGGTACCTTTAAGGCACCACCTTCTTTATCGGCAAAATCGTATAATTGTTGAATCATCTGTGAGAAAAAGATGGTTAACAAGAAATCGTAAGCTGCATGTGTATCAGATGACATAACAAAAACAGCTGTCTTTTTCTTTCCAATCTCTTCAAAATCAATGGTATTGGTAGAGGTTAACTCTGCAATTTCCTTTGAATCAAACTTACCTAATTTGGATTGTAAGGAACTCAAAATAGAGCTATAGGTTTTATCAGATGCTAATTCAACAGATTTATAATACATTCTAGCTGGATGATCGTATGGTAATTGACTAATCAAATTGGTTAATAGATTGTCTCCCCCATTGTTGTTAGCAGCTCTGACTAGCTCTGAACAGCTTGCTAAATTTTGCTCCTCCGGTGGTCTTGTTGCCATTAAATAATAGATCAATGCCTTTAACAACATTTCTGACATATCATCCCAATAAGGCTCGCTACTAGTACTAGACTCTGCCTGTCCACGAATGATGGTATTAGCAATTACATCCACATCAATTTCGCTTCGAATATGATGCAATGGATTGTAACCATCACTATTTTTTGGATTCAATAAATTGAATATTTTGATTTCGTAGCCATTGGCTTTTAAATAACCAGCTACTTTGTCATAAAGTTCTCCCTTAGGATCGGTAAATACATAAGATCCTAATAACTGATAGGCATTTGGAATAACGAATGATGCAGATTTACCAGCACCAGAACCACCAATTACCAATACATTCACATTACCACGTTTATCCACTGGCAAATAATTTTTTTCTGCTAACAAAATTCCTTTTTTAGGGCTTAAAATTTTGTATTGTTCTCCACCTTCGCACCAATCACTTGAACCATGCTCAATATTGGTATAATCCTCTCCTGTATTAGACTTTGAGTTTATAATCGCAACCAACATGACAATAAAATAAATAGCTGTCAATTTTGCGCCTGTGCTCATAAAAAGGCCGAAATGAAGAAAAGAACCAGCTAAAGAATCCATTGGTTTTGAAAACCATTGGATAAATCCCTCTACCAGTCCTACAATTGAACTCTCGCCTGCTTTTCCAGTCTGTACAATAGCCATTGTTAACGGACATCCTACTAAAAATAATAGAAATACCCATATGACAATAGCTACTATAATTGACGATTTTTTCTCTTCTAAAAATGCCCTTATTCTTTCCATATTCCTCACCATCTCTTTTGTAAGAATTATCTTTCTTGTTGTTTTGTTTTTCCTTCTAATGGAATCACAATTTCTTCGGTTTCACGATTTAATTGAATGGATTTGCTTGTCCTTGCTTTTAGTTTATCTTTCTCCACATCTACAAAACACATATTGATTTGAACATCATCGAATTTTCTCTGTTTTGTTTCACTCATCCTTTTACCTCCCATTATTTACTTTTATCTTTAATTTCAAAAGCAAAATAACTTTTATATGGTTTTAGCTTACATTTGCCTTTCACTTCATTTGTATTTTCATCAAAGTATAAAGTAGGTTTGATTTCCTCTGCCGTTATTGGATCAATAATGGATATTGGTCGTTTTAAATTTGGTGTATAGTTAAATTCTTTATAAACAACTTCTTTATCGCTATACAAAGCCTTAAATTTCATTGGAATTGGTTTTTTGGAAATACGCACACGGTCATCTTCCAAAATGCCTGTATTGACCACTACTTTTTCTTTACCAAAAGAAAAAATAACCAATTGATTTCCCATTGGAGAAGGGTTGTCTACAAAAAATGTTTTCTTTTTGTAATCGCCCACCATTTCTTCAATATATTCTAATCTTTCTACCGTATATTTCGGAGAATTTTTTGCCATTGCTCTTTCTGTTTTGTTCACTTGATAGATTACAGTGTTAACATCTTTTTGATCTGTGATACTAAAGTGCTTTCCCTGCAATTTCTCTTTCATAAAAAAAACACCTCATTTCAACTTTTTCATTTGTAACACTCTATTTCTATTATACTTGTTTTGCAAATTATTGTCAACTTGTTACAAATATTATGTATACCTAAAAATGCAGTTTTTTTTACTTTCTCGGATCAAATTTTGAAATTTGTTCCATTTGTTCAAATAATTTCTTTTCAGCCTCTGTCAATTGTTTTGGTACTGCTATTTTGACATCTGCTACTAAATCTCCTCTACCACCTTTTCCATCTTTGTATCCTTTTTGTGGAATACGGATTTTTTCTCCACTTTGGATTCCTTCTGGTACATACACAGATACTTCATCATCAATCGATGCAATTTTTACTCGTGTTCCCAAAGCAGCTTCCCATGGTGTTAAATATAGATTGGTGTTTATGTTAAAGCCATCTAGCGCAAATTTTTCATCATTTTGCACATTGATTTTAATAAACAAATCACCATTTTTTCCCCCGTTTTTGCCTTCTTTTCCCTGCGCAATAAGACGAAGTTTTTCGTGGTTTCGGATTCCGGCTGGAACTTCTACTAGAAAAGTTTTTAAGTTTCCTTCTACCGTTCTTAAAGATAATTTTTTCTGAACTCCATAAAAGGCTTCTTCAATGCTAACATTCATTTCGGTTTCTACATTGTCCCCTTTTATCATAGGTTCTTTTTTCTTTGGTGCTTCTTTCTTTTCTTCTCTTATGTTTCCAAAGAACATATCAAAAAAATCACTAAATGGTGAATCTGAATTTCTTCTACTTTCTTCAAATTCTTTTCTTTTTTTCTTACCCACATAATTATGCCACATACGATCGTATTTTCGTTTGGAAGAAGGATTGGATAAAACGCGATATGCTTCATTGATATCCTTAAATCGATCTTCTGAAAATTGATCGGCTGTATTGACATCTGGGTGATATTTTTTAGCGAGTTCTCGATATGCCTGTCTGATTTCATCGACATTAACACGATTTGTCTCTAGTTCCAAAATTCTATAATAATCTTTGAAAATCATGCAAGAGCCCCCCACCATTATTTCTTATTCAATTGTATTTCTCACGTAGTAACGCGCAAAATATTGGTTCTATTATATCATACTTATCAATCATTTGTGAAGTTTTTCCGGAACAAATAAGAAAATTTTCCTTTAATTTATTTTCCTTTATACGATTGCTTTTACAATTTCATCAAATTTCATGGAATGAGAAGCCTTGACTAAAATAACATCCCCTTCTTGTCGAATAGATTGAATTTTGTCAATAGCCTCTTGGTTTGAAGAACACTCATATACAGCTCCTAATTGCAAGTCTTTTGCCTTTTTAGCTATGTATTCTGCCTGTTTTCCAACTGTAATTAAAATAGCAATCTGATTTTTTTGTAGCACTGTTGCTATTTTTTCATGCAAAGCTTGACTATATTCGCCTAATTCCAACATATCACCAAGCACTGCAATTTTTCGTTTTCCTTGCATCGTATGCAAATATTCAATTCCTGCTTTTAACGAATCAAAGCTAGAATTATACGCATCATTGATGATTTTTACCCCATCTTTTTCCACAATTTCCATACGTTTTTTGGTTAATTCCACATTTTGCAATCCTTGCTGAATTTTTTTCATACTGACTTGTAACTGATCTGCTACCGCTATCGCACATAAACTATTATATACAAATGCCTTTCCTGGCAAATGCAATGTTATCTTTTCTTGGTTTACTTCATAGGTCGTTTCGTTTTCTGCAATGGAAACATTCTTTGCTTGATAATCACTTGGTTGCTCAATTCCATAAGTAACCACATGATACTGCTGGTTATGCTGCTTTCCCCATGCTTGTAATAAATCATTATCTTCATTGATAACAATGGTTCCATCTTTCGGCATACCTTCTAATATTTCCATTTTCGCCTTTAAAATATTTTCACGAGAGCCCAAATTTCCAATATGGGTTGTTCCAATATTGGTAAAGGCCACCATTGTCGGATTGGCAATATTCGTCAAAACACGCATTTCGCCAAAATGATTCATTCCCATTTCAACCACTAAAACATCTTCATCGGTTAAACTTAAAATGGTCAATGGAAGCCCTATATGATTGTTGTGATTTCCCTCTGTTTTGTAGACACGGTACTTGGTTGCTAGCACTCTTGCGATCAGATCTTTGGTACTTGTTTTTCCTACACTACCAGCTACTGCAATAACTGGAATAGAATAAAAACTGCGTTTCCAATGTGCCAAATCCTGAATGGCTTTCAAGGTATCTGCTACTACTATTACATTATCATAATTTTGACAAGCAGCAGGATCTACTGTTTCTCCTACTATACATGCAATCGCACCCTTTTCCATGGCCTCCTTGGCATACAAACTGCCATCAAAATTTTCTCCTTTTAAGCCTATATAAACATCCCCTTTTTGCAAGGTTCTTGTATCTTTGGAAAAATGCGTTAACACCTGTTTAGGATCTCCTTTTTCCATTTTTCCATGACATACCTCTATAACATCTGCTACTGTAATTTGTTTCATTCGAATCCTCCTTCTTCTTATAATCTCTCATATGTATGTATTTACTTGAATTTTAGTTCCTTTAATTTTTTCCTTTTTATTATATCATAAAAAAGAACAATTCTCAAATTCTTTTACGAATTGAGAACTGTTCTTTTTCAGATTAGTTAACCTTTTTGACTCGTACATTTTTTAAATCTACCACAAAATGTCATCTCCAAACCTTGTGTACCAGAGTGGTTGATTGGAATCCAGAATTTGCGGTTTTAATCTTGATTTTTCATAAATAGCTTCAATTGCCGTTCTTGCTTCTAAGAAAATTTCCAAATTAGGAACCTCTTTTCCTTTCACGGTTGGATCATTTCCTTGCCAGATATTGATAATGGGAAAACGGTTAGTAACGGTTAATAAAGATCTCATACCCATTTTCAGGTTTTCTAAATCATCTATACCCACTAAATACGTATAGTTAACCGTCCAATCTTGTTGCAAAGCCATAGCCATAATTTCCTTGCTTTGGGATAAGCTTAGCCGTTTTTTGCCAATTTCCAAATTAGTGGATTTGCCATGAAAATAATCTAATTGAAAACAATAGGAAAAGTTTTCGATATTTTCTAATTTCTTCATAGCCTCTTCCGAACGAAGTTGATTGCCTAGATACATCAATTCGCCACAAAAATTTAATTTTTGAGCTCTTGCATAAACTTGCAAAATATATTGTACCAAGGAATTTTCATTGGGCCAATTTTTTTGCTTAATGATAATTTTTTGCAAACTACTTAAATCAATTTGTTCATAGTGATCCATCCAAGCATCAAAATTCTTGTGAATCCATTGTAAAATTCCAATATCCACAATATTGGAGGTAGGATCCATATGCTCCACGCGGAATAAATAATCTGGTAATGTCAGCACTGCTCCATTTTCTTTAACATCGTACAAATCGCTTTTTTCTCCTTCAATATTTTCGACACGTGCCATTACCTGTCTGTCGTAATAGAGAAAGCCATTTTTGATACGATATTTCGTGTTTTTCCGAATAGGAATTGCACAAAAGAATGGAAAATCTTGTCCAAATAGCAATCGAACATACATCCGAACTCGATCTGTATCAACATCCATATTCACTCCACTAATATTGATGTCAATTAGCAGAATATCTTCAGTTGGAACATAGAAGCGATCGGTTAATTGAAATAAATCCTTTAGCTGTCTCATCATAGTTGTCTCCTCCGTTTCAATGTACAAATAATAAAAAAGATATCTCTATTATATCATATTTCATTTTTATGTCAACTGCTACATGGTCAAAGTACCATTTGGCATATGTTCTACCAATAAACTATTTTCTTCTTTTCCATTTTCAACATTCATATAAACTAAAAACTCATTTTCTCCAATTTTTCCTTTAAATTCCCAACATAAAATTTCAGTTCCCCAATCAGTTGGTATAACAGCTAGTCTTTCGCTTTCTATTTGCAAAGACGGATTTAAGGTCTTTTTTGCTGTTTTCGCATCGATTTTAACTTTTGTTACATCTCTTATGGTATGAGAATTTAAATAACCAGTTGATTCCACTCCTAAAATTTCTCCATTATCCAAGGCTACTTTTACCTTAATTAAATCTGGATACATAATCACATTGTCTTGTTGGTAAGCATAGTTAATGGTTAAAACACCATCTTGTTGAATATAATAAGTTTCTTTCATATTGGGAAATCCATGATTGGTTAAATAATAATTTCCAATGGTGACCGCTTCCTCTTGTGAAACAGCTTCTGCTTCTACATTACGATTTTCGTTCATGGCTACTACCATACCACCTTTTTTGGAAATGGATATGGTAACAGTTTCTTTCTCATTTCCCTTCAAACGTACCGTAAAATCATAACATGGGATTTTTCCATTTTCCACAAATCCCTGTGAATCGATTGCTTCTACACGATCCTTTCCGATCCATTCACTTGCCTTTTCTTTGGCTGTTTCTTCTCCAATTTCTTGATTTCCTAATGCTTTCATTTGCCCTTCATTCGCATGCTCCGAATAGGCTCCATCGTAAATAAGACCTGCGTATTGTTCAAAATTTTTGTTAATATTACTAAATAAATCATTTTTGATATTGCTTACCTGTTGTGCTAACTGCGGTTTTCGATTTTGAGTAAAGTCCTTCCATGATACTTTTCCATTTGTCATATCAGTTGACAATTGAGTTAAGGAATTACCCAATTCAACACTATATTGATGCAATTGCTCCAATTGTTTTAAATCATCTTCTGTTAATGATTCTTGTTTCATATTCTTACGGGATAAAGAATAACTATAATCACTAACTTGATTCAAAAATTTCTGAGTACTCAATAATTCTTGATTCTCAACCGGTAATTGTGCCAAATAGCTACTTGCCAAATTGGCTTCTCTCCATACATTGGTCAATGTCATTGCCCCATGTTCTGGTGATGTGGACAACAAGGATTTAGCTAAATAGCTTTCCACATTTTGTACATAGTCAATCACCTCATAAAGAGCCATATTATAACCATTTTCTGTTGCTAATACATATTTCTTTTGCTTCTGATACATCCCATATCCCAGGACAACACATACAATGGCCAGAATTGCTAATAATACATAGACTAAATTCACTTTTCTTTTTTTCACAATCTTTCCTCCTTACTTATTTACAAAAACGATGTTTTCCAATTACTTTTACCAATGGTCTAGACCAAATCCATTTGTTGGTAGCTGTATTGGGATTAAAATAATAAATACATCCATTGGTTGGATCCCATCCATTCATCGCATCTCGTGCAGCCTTATAAACGGTAGAATTTTTGCTGATTGGCTGATTGATTTGCCCATCTGATACGGCAGTAAAAGCTCCCTTTTCATAAATAACACCTGCTACCGTATTCGGAAAACTAGAGCTTTTGACACGATTTAAAATAACGGCACCAACTGCTACTTGTCCTTCATATGGTTCACCTCTTGCTTCCCCGTTGATCGCACGCGCCATCAATTGAAGGTCAGAATCACTGTAACTGGATTTTGCTGCATAAACACTTCCACTTTTTTCTCCTTGTGTCCAATAAATTCCTATCCCTACAGCAATCATCGTGATAGCCAATATACCTATCCCAAATTTTTTCACGATTGCCTCCTCTTTTCTATTTTCTCATGTCTAGTTTGTATATTTTTTTGAAAAATATACTGTTTTTCCTAAATTTTATGATATAATACAAAGGACAAAATGTAAAAATGAATGGAGAATTTTATGGAAAATAAAAAAGTGCTTATATTCTATGGTTCTTATGGTGCTGGACATCTTTCAGCCGCTAGATCCATTCAAGAATATATCGATGCGCAATATCCCAATATTCAAACACAATTAGTGGATACCATTGAATATATTAACAAAACCTTCAATAAGATTTCTGTTAAAACCTATGATCAAATTTCTCGAAAAGCACCTTGGGTCTGGAAAAAAGTCTATTACGATTCTGGCAAATGGCCTATTAAAAATATTAGCCAAACAGCCAATGACTTACTAGCCTATAAACTGTACAAGCTAATTGATGCCTACCAACCAGATATCATCATCTGTACACATTTTTTCCCATCTCAAATGTGTGCCATTTTGAAAGAGAAAGGAAAAATACATTGCCGTTTAGCAACTGTTTTAACCGATTATGCTCCACATGAACAATGGCTTGTCCATCACGAGTATGTCGATGACTACTTTGTTGCTCATAAAGGTATGATTTCTGATTTGGTCAAGTGTGGTGTTGATGCATCAAAAATTCATGCCACCGGAATTCCACTTTCCCATAAATTTTTGATGCATTATGATAAACAAGCCATCTTAAAAGAATTTAATTTAAAACCAGATAAACCGATTGTTTTGTTTTTTGCTGGTGGTAGTTCTCATGTAGCACGTGGAACCAGTAGTGACATTTTTCAATCTTTTCTACATTCCTTTCCTAATGTTCAAATTTTGACCATTACAGGGAAAAGCAATCAGCTAAAAAAGGAATTTGACGAATTGGTTTTGTACAATCATCGTGAAGATAATATAAAAGTTTTAAAATTTACTAATCAAGTCCCTCAACTAATGAGTGTATCTGATATTGTCATCACCAAACCAGGCGGGCTTACCACAACAGAAAGTTTGGCATCTGGTTTACCAATTATTGTGATTGATCCAATTCCAGGTCAAGAAGAAGAAAACGCTACTTTTCTAGAAAAAAATGGAGCTGCCATTTGGCTAAAAAAAGGGGATCATGTTTCCGAAATTTTATCCAACTTGTTTGCTTCTCCTGATAAAATAAAACAAATGAAAATCAAAGCAAAACTTCTTGCTAAGAAAAATTCTACCAAAGATATTTGTGAAACTGTATTAAGATAATGCGAGGTGAATTTTTACAATGAAATTATCTTCCAGCAATGATGTTCTTGCCGAAAGCAAGGTTATGATTTTATATATTTTAAATATGGTTGGAAAACCAATTTTAGAAAATAATCTATGGAAAATTATTGTCAATTGTTCTGATCTAAATTATTTCTACTTCCAACAATTTTTACTTGATTTACTCAAAGATCAATATATTGAAAAAGCACAAGATAATGATTTAATCCTTTATTTGATCAATGAAAACGGAAAAAACATTTTAGAACTAACCAATCATATTCTACCAGGAATTTTGAAATTAAAATTAGATACTTCCATTAAAAAATTCAAGGAAAGTATCACCAAAAATGAATATTCAATTTTAGCCGATTTTACACCAGAAGGGAAAAATAACTTTTTTGTTGATTGTAAAATCGTAGAAAATAATCAAATTATTTTTAGTATTCGTATTTTTGCTGGTTCCCGTGAACAAGCTAAAAATATCTGTGAAAATTGGAAACAAAATGCTACAACTTTGTATCCTCAATTTCTAAATTTACTCGTTGATAAAAATAAATGAGAACAAATCAAAGAAAAATTGAAAATTATTCTTTGATTTGTTCTCGTCCGATTTGAGTTTTCGACTAAAAGGAGAAAATCTCAAAGGGCTAGCAATTGTAGCTTTTTATATAATAAGAAAGTAATACTTTCCTATTATATAAAAAAGATTAGGGTTTATTTCCAAAACCCTAATCTTTTTTATTGCTTCTTTTTTAATTTTTCACTTAATTGTGCAAATTGCCCCAAACTCAAATTCTCGCCACGAATATTGGATGGTAATTGCATCGTTTTTAAAATCTCCTCTAGCTCTCCTTTATCCTGAATAATACCACCATGTTGCAAAGCATTCATTAGTGTTTTGCGTCTTTGCATAAATGCTACTTTGATAACTTGAAACAACCATTTTTCATCTTCTACTACTACACTAGGTTGGTGAAGAATTTGCAAATGAACCACCTGGGATTGAACAGCAGGCTCTGGAATAAAAGCATTTGGTTCAACTGTAAATTTTAGTTCTGGTTTGGTGTAATAATGAATTCCATAGGTAATTGCGCCTGACAATTTACTTCCTGGTTGAGCGCAAAATCTTTCCGCGACTTCTTTTTGGATCATAATTGTCAAACTGTCAATTTCTAATTTTTCTTCTAATAATTTCATAACAATTGGTGTTGTAATGTAATAAGGTAAATTCGCTACAATTTTCGTTCTTTGAATCGTTTGATCTTTTTTTCGCTCTTCTTGTATCAAATGATTTAAATCAACTTGTAAAATATCCTGATGAATCAGTTCAAAATTGTGATAAAAACAGAATCGATCTTGCAAAACATGCATCATTCTTTCATCTAATTCAACAGCCACTACTTTACGTGCTTTTTCTAATAAATAACTGGTAAGGGTTCCAAGTCCTGGTCCTATTTCAATGATTAAATCATCCGGTTGTACGTCGGCTGCTTCGACAATACCTTCTATCACACTTTCTTGTATTAAAAAATTTTGTCCTAACTTTTTATTGGCTTCCATATGATATTTTTTTAATAAAAATTTGGTCTCTTGATATAAATTTTTCACTTGGCTAGTCTTCCTCTCTTTCTTTTTCTGTATTTATTTTAACAGAAAAAAAAGAAAATAGCTATAACTTTATGACCTGTTATAGCTATTTTACCCATTTCCCATAGTTATGAGGCTAATTTTTTTGCACAAATGGAACACCATTGCCACATCCAGAAATAAATTTGCATTTTCCATGTATTTTTCATCCAATAGCATTCCTGCTGAACCATGTCATCTTGCGATGAGTAAAATAGAATCTGGGTTGTTTTTCGTGTTATGATAATCACACCTGTTTCTTTGTATAAAAGAATAACGCCCCATTTTTGATAAAACTTTTGCTTGACAATTTTCTGATTGTTCAAGACTTTTCTTAGTTTCTTTTGATTGCGTAGCATTTTCCTATTTAACTCATTTCTTATCCCTTCAAATGCTTTCCAACTCATTTTCCGAAACTTATACTGCAGTAATTTCTTCATGTCCAGTGCCTCCTTTATGCAAAACTTCCTGAAACAACATAAAAAGTTTCTTTTTCCATTATACAACTTTTTTCCTTTTTTGCCTATCCTTTTTCCTGGATTTTAGAACAATTCCAAAAACTTTTCCTTTTTTTGATTGATAGTATAACAAAAAGAGGAGAAATCTCCCC
>CAMCHB010000013.1 GCA_945874585.1 uncultured Clostridium sp.
CATCAATGTAGATGCACTTCAAAAACAAAGACAATACGAGAAGAAATTAGAGGAAGATGCTATTCGACAAATTAAAGCAATGGAGTATCAGGCTAAAACAGCTCCAAAAGAAAAACCACAGCTAGTACCGGATAAAAAAACAGAACCTGTGGCAGAAAAAGAAGAAAGTCATGGCCCATTGATTTATGGTAGAAGTGCTACCATAAAAGAAGAACTTGAAAAAATTAAAGACATCATGATTGATAACAAAAAAATTGCGTTAGTAGGAGAAATTATCAAAACCGATTCACGCGATATCCGTAATGATAAAGCAATTATCTTTTTTGACTTATACGATGGGACCAGTTCTATTACCTGCAAAATATTTGTCAAACAAGAAGAGACGAAGCGTATATTAGGTCGTTTAAATGAGGCAAAAGGCGTTAAAATAGCAGGAACAGCTGGATACGATAATTTTGCGAAAGAAATTGGTTTTATTGCAAATACTGTAATCGAAACAGAAGGATTAAAAAAACAAGAAAGAATGGACAATGCTGAAACTAAACGTGTGGAATTGCATATGCATACACAAATGAGTCAGATGGATGCTGTTACATCTGTAACAGATTTAATCAATCGTGCTGCTAAATGGGGCTGGAAATCAATTGCTTTAACCGATCATGGTAGTGTACAAGCATTTCCAGAAGCTAATAAAGCAGCTGCTAAAAATGGGATGAAAGTGCTATATGGAGTGGAAGCTTATTTAGTACCTGATAAAAGCCCTAGTGTATTCTTATCTAAAAATCAACCACTCGATACAACATATTGCGTGTTGGATATTGAAACAACAGGACTTTCTTTCAAAACTGAGAAAATTACAGAGTTGGGTGCTGTTAAAATAAAAAATGGAGAGATTATTGACCAATTTGAATCTTTTGTAAATCCAGAAAAACCAATTCCAGAAAAAATCGTTAACATAACCCATATTACAGATGAAATGGTAAAGGATGCTCCAACCATTGAAGAAATTTTACCAAAATTTTTGGAGTTCATGGGTGATACTGTATTAGTAGCCCATAATGCATCTTTTGATATTGGATTTATTCGTTATAATGCCGAACAAATGGGATTGACATTCGAGAATTCCTATATTGATACTTTGCGCTTAGCCAAAGAATTATTCCCAGAATACAAACGATATAAATTAGGAGTAATTGCCGATAATTTAGGTATCAAAGTGGATGTAGCACACCGTGCATTGGATGATGTTATCACTTTGGTAAAGGTATTTCATGTTATGATTGATAGAATGAAAGAAAAAGGCATTCAAACAATTTCTGAAATTGACGAAAAATGTAGGGGCGAAATCAATGTCAAAAACTTGCCAAGTTATCATGCTATCATTTTAACCAAAACTCAAAAAGGACTAATCAATTTATACAAACTGATATCTTTTTCTCATTTGGATTATTTCTACAAAAAGCCAAGAATTCCAAAGAGTTTATACGAACAGTATTCAGATGGCTTAATCATTGGAAGTGCGTGCGAAGCGGGAGAATTGTATCGTACCATTGTGAGTGGAAAATCAGAAGAAGAAATAGAAGATATTGCAAAGTTTTATGATTACCTAGAGATTCAACCTATTGGCAATAATGAGTTTATGGTACGTAATGGAACGGTGAAAAATGATGATGATTTAAAAGAGATCAATAAAAAAATAGTAGCACTTGGTGAAAAATTAAACAAACCAGTTGTTGCCACTTGTGATGTTCATTTTATGGATCCACAAGATGAAATTTATCGTCGCATTTTAATGGCAGGACAAGGGTATGATGATGCTGATAATCAGGCTCCTTTGTATCTAAGAACCACCAATGAAATGTTAGAAGAATTTGCTTATCTAGGATATGATAAATCCTATGAGGTAGTGGTTACCAATACCAATAAAATTTCCGATATGTGTGAAACGGTTTGTCCGATTAACCCAGATAAATGCCCACCTCATATTGATGGGTGCGAAAAAGAGATTGAAAATATTGCGATGACTCGTGCCAAAGAGTTATATGGAGAAGAACTACCAGAAATTGTGAAACAAAGATTGGAAAAAGAATTAAATTCCATCATCAAAAATGGATTTTCCGTTATGTATATCATTGCCCAAAAGTTAGTTTGGAAATCCAATGCTGATGGTTATTTGGTTGGTTCTCGAGGTTCTGTAGGATCTTCTTTTGTGGCAAACATGACAGGAATTACAGAAGTTAATTCTTTGCAAGCACATTATCGTTGTCCACATTGTAAATATTCAGATTTTACAGATTACGGCTATAAAAACGGCTTTGATTTACCGGATAAAAGATGTCCTAAATGTGGTCACAATTTGAAAAAAGATGGCATGGATATTCCATTTGAAACATTCTTGGGATTTGATGGAGATAAAGAGCCAGATATCGACTTAAACTTCTCAGGTGAATACCAAGCCAAAGCTCATAAATATACCGAAGTTTTGTTTGGTAAAGGAAAGACATTTAAAGCTGGTACGATTGGTACTGTAGCAGAAAAAACAGCTTTTGGCTATGTAAAAAAATATTTTGAAGATCATCATATGGTCGTTAACAATGCCGAGGTGGCTAGAATTGCCCGAGGATGTACAGGAGTTAAAAGAACAACTGGTCAACATCCAGGTGGTATTATCGTTGTGCCAAAGGAAAGGGAAATTTATGAATTTTGCCCTGTTCAGCATCCAGCCGATGATCCAAAATCTGATATTATTACCACTCATTTTGATTATCACTCTATCGATAAAAACTTACTAAAACTGGATATTCTAGGACATGATGATCCAACCGTTATTCGTATGTTACAGGATCTAACAGGAATTGACCCAACTACGATTCCTTTGGATGATAAAGCCACAATGTCTATCTTCAGTTCGACCGATGCCATTGGAGTAACACCAAAACAAATCAATTCAGAAGTAGGAAGTTATGGCGTGCCTGAATTTGGAACTAAATTTGTTCGTGGTATGTTGGTCGATACAAGACCAAAAACATTTGAAGAGTTAATTCGTATTTCTGGTCTGTCTCATGGAACTGATGTGTGGTTAAACAATGCGCAATCTTTAATTGAAGAAGGAACCATTCAATTGGATGAGGCGATTTGTACGAGAGATGATATTATGATTTATTTGATCAAAATGGGATTACCAAAAAAGAATTCTTTCAAAATAATGGAATGCGTACGTAAGGGAAAAGGTTTAACAGAAGAACAAGAAAGTTTAATGAGGGAGCATAATGTGCCAGATTGGTATATTAACTCATGTAAGAAAATCAAGTACATGTTCCCAAAAGCACATGCGGCAGCTTATGTAACAATGGCATTTCGTATTGCTTGGTTTAAAGTACACATACCAAAGGCTTATTACACGGCATTTTTCTCTATCCGTGCCGATGAGTTTGATAGCGAAATTATGATTCACGGAGAAGAAAGAGTCAAAAATAAAATGAAGGAAATTGATTTGTTAGGCAATAATGCTACTGTAAAGGAAAAGAATATGTATGCTATTTTGGAAATTGTACAAGAAATGTATGAAAGAGGCTATCAGTTTTTACCAATTGATTTGTACCGTTCTGATGCTAAAAAATTTGTGATGGAAGATGACGGAATTCGCCCACCACTAAATAGTATTGCAGGATTAGGAACAGTAGCTGCGGAAAGCATTGTAGAGGCACGAAAAGATGGTAAATTCATGTCTATTAACGATTTGCAAATTCGTTCTAAAGCGGGCAAGTCTATTATAGAATTGTTGCGAAATGTTGGTTGCTTAGAAGGAATGAGTGAAAGTAATCAAATGAGTTTATTTGGATAAATAAAAAGGGAGAGATTATGGAGAAAATACAAAAAAATCAAGAGTATGAATTAGAAATTATTGATCAGGGTTTTGAAGGAGAAGGAATTGCTAAAAAGGATGGCTATACCATTTTTATTCCGCAAGCCATCCAAGGAGAAATCGTAAAAGCAACTATTTTGAAAGTAACACCTTCCTATGCTATTGGAAAAATAAAATCAATTTTAAAACCTTCTCCTTATCGAATGGAACCAGATTGTGCGGTTTATCCTAGATGTGGAGGTTGTCATTTGCGCCATATGGATTATAACAGCACACTAGCTTTAAAAGAAAAAATAGTATGGAATTGTTTACAGAAGACGAAGGTTTCGATTCCTGCACTTGAGCCTATTTTAGGAATGGGAAATCCATACTATTATCGTAATAAATTGCAATATCCAGTTGGATTTGATGCTCATCACAATCCAGTCATGGGTGTGTATGCGAAAAGATCTCATGTAATCATTCCACATGAAACATGTCAAATTCAAAATAAAATAAATCAACTAATTGCGGCAGACACTTTCGCATATTTTAGAAAAGCTGGGATAGAGCCATACGATGAGAAACAAGGAAACGGAGAATTAAGACATATTGTGGTACGAAATGGAAATGTATCACAAGAAGTTATGTTGGTTTTGGTATTGCATCAATTAAAACATGATATAGGAGAGGAATTTATCCAATACATTACCACGAAATATCCAACCATACAAACAATTGTTTTAAATTTCAATACGAAAAATACCAATGTTATTTATGGCGAGAAAAACGAGGTTATTTATGGAGATGGCTATATTCGTGATATATTGGGTGATTACCAATTTATGATTTCACCGTTATCCTTTTATCAAGTTAATTCAGTTCAAGCAGAAGCTATGTATCAGATAGCGATTGAGCACGCTCATGTACAGCCAGAGGATATTGTCTTAGATTTGTATGGTGGGATAGGAACAATTGGAATATTTGTATCACGTTATGTGAAACAAGTTTATGGAATCGAAATCATTCCATCTGCTGTGAGAGATGCTCGTCAAAATGCTATGTGGAATCAAATTCATAATATAGAATTTTTCTGTGGAGATGTAGCTCAAATTTTGCCACAACTATTAGCAGATGAAAAAAAGAAACCAAATGTAATTTTTGTGGATCCACCAAGAAAAGGATTAGATGAACAAACAATTCAAACGATAAAACAAGTAAATCCAGGAAAGCTAGTTTATATTAGTTGCAATCCAGCTACTTTAGCCAGAGATTTGAAAGCACTAGAAGAATGCTATGAAGTGAAATTTATACAACCAGTAGATTTATTCCCTTTCACGAAACATGTGGAAGTAGTAACTTGTTTAGAAAGAAAATAGAAGTGACAAAATTGCAATAGCATGATACAATGGGAAAAATAGAAAAAGGAGAGAAGCAAAGTGAAGATTGATTATCAACTAACACCCGGAAGAAAAATGAAAAAGCAAGAATGGGAAACAGATCAATTGAAAGAACCAGTGATTAGCATCATTACACCTTATTATAATGGAGAAAAATATATTGATGAAACAGCCAAATCAATTTTAAATCAAACCTTTCCTTTTTGGGAATGGGTGATTGTAGATGATGCCTCTACCACCAAGGAAGCACAAGCCAAACTACAAGAAATAGAACAATTAGACAAACGTATCCATGTTTTTCATAAGGAAAATGGTGGACCAGCTGTGGCTCGCGACTATGGTGTCAAACAAGCAAACCAAACAAGCGAATTTTTATGCTTTTTAGATGCAGATGATTTAATTTGCAACACCTATTTAGAATGTGCTTATATAACACTAAAAACAAATCCAAAAGCTAGTTGGACTTATACCGACACCATCAATTTTGACGGCAGAGAATTTTTATGGAGAAAATGGTATTCTCCAACCAAGGAAATGGAAGAAAACCTTTTGGTTATGACCTCTTTGGTACGTAGAAAAGATTTTGTAGAAGCGGGTGGCTTTGCTATTCAAGAAAAAACAGTATATGAAGATTGGTGTTTGTGGCTAAAATTGATACAATTGCAAAAGTATCCAGTCCATATGACTTTTTTGGGTACCTGGTACCGACAAAAAGCACCAGAAGAGAGTGAACTAGCTAGGACAAATGTACACAACAAGACAAAGGCATTGGCATACAAAGATCAGATTGTTCAACAAATTCATGAAGCAAAGGAAGCTGTTCAATTCCCAAAAGCAGATTTTAACTGGGATAGAATACCAGATGATTTACCACAAGATGTTTTGATGCCAAAACGAAAAAAAGATGAGAAAATTAAGATCTTAATGTTCTTTCCATGGATGGTAGTGGGAGGAGCCGATAAGTTCAATTTAGATTTGATAAAAGGTTTGGATCCTGCCAAGTACGAAGTAACGATTGTTACCACAGAACCTTCAAACAATCCATGGAGATTGCAATTTGAACAATATGCTAGTGTTTATGAACTACCTGCGTTTTTGGAACAGAAATATTGGTTGGCTTTTGTATCCTATCTGATTCAAAAAAATCAAATCAATCTTATTTTTAATTCCAATAGTAAATTTGGATATGCTGTATTGCCTTATTTGAAAGCACGTTACCCAGAAATTCCTATGTTGGATTATGTTCATATGGAGGAGTGGTATAATCGCAATGGTGGTTTCTCAAGAGATTCTAGTGCCATTGCAGAAGTACTAGACAAAACATATGTTTGCAATCAAAATTCTGAGAAAATTTTAGTGCATCATTTTGAAAGAAAACCACAAGAGGTTGAAACTGTCTATATTGGAGTGGATGAAAAAAAGTTTGATCCAGCTAAATATGACAAAACAAAGATCTTGGAAGAATTGCAAATTCAGCCCAATGGGAAAAAAATAATTGGCTATATTTGCCGTATTACAGAGCAAAAAAGGCCACATCTTTTGCTTCAAATTGCAAAAGAATTAAAGAAAAAACGTGATGATTTCCTAGTGGTGGTTGCAGGAGATGGTGCCCTATTGCCGGCTATTCGAGAGGAAGCCAAACGTTTTCATTTGGAAGACAATATGGTGTTTTTAGGTAATATAAAACAGACAGAAAAAATTTATGCCATTTGCGATATGACATTAAATTGTTCCATTAAAGAAGGTTTAGCACTTACAGCGTATGAATCATTGGCTATGGGAGTTCCTGTTATCTCTTCTGATGTAGGAGGACAAAAGGAGCTAATTACTCAAGAAGTAGGCATTATTGTTCCATGTTTGCAAAAAGAAAAAGACATTTATGATATTGTGTATTCTGAGAAAGAAGTGCAACCATACGTAAAAGGAATCTTACATATTATGGACCATTTAGATCAATACAAGAAACAGTGTAGAAATAAGATTTTAAATGGATTTACCATTGACCAGATGATCCAAAAAATGAATCGAATTTTACAGGAGACGGCAGAACATCCTAATGCAGAGAAAATAGAAAATGGAAAACGATTAGAACCAATGCAAAATTTGTTAAAAGAGCTTGTTGTTAAAAATTTTGCCACTTTTCAAGGGGAATATGAGTGGTCTTCCAATCAATTTTTAAAAGAAAATTTATGGGACATGAAAAAACCAATGTCTTGGTATATCAAACATCCTATTGTTGTAGTTTTACAAAAGCTTGGCGTTTATGAATTTTGCAAAAAATTGATCGAAAAAAAATAAGAAAAATTTGAAAGGACTTGAATCTTACAGAAAAGAAGGAGTAGAATAAATAGGAAACAAACGATAAGGAGGAATTATTATGACAAAATTAGTTTTAGTTAGACATGGACAAAGTGTATGGAATTTGGAAAATAAATTTACAGGATGGACAGATGTAGCTTTATCAGAGCAGGGCGTGAAAGAAGCAATAGAGGCCGGAAAGGTTTTAAAAGAAAAGGGCTATCATTTTGATTTGTCTTTTACTTCTGTTTTGAAACGTGCCGAGGATACATTGAATTATATTTTGAAAGAAATGGGAGAAGAAAATATTGAAATCAAAAGAAGCTGGCGTTTAAATGAAAGACATTATGGAGCTTTACAAGGATTAAATAAAGATGAAACACGTGCCAAGTATGGAGCAGAACAAGTCCAATTATGGAGAAGAAGTAGTCAAGTAAGACCACCAGAGTTAGATGTTACCGATCCACGTTACCCAGGAAATGATCCAAAATATAAAGGCTTAACAGAAAGTGAATTACCAAAAACAGAGAATTTGGTCGATACCATTCAAAGAGTAACAGAGTACTGGAATTCAGATATTAAACCAGCTCTTTTAGCTGGAAGACATATTATTATTGCAGCACATGGAAATAGTTTACGTGGTTTAATGAAATATTTGGATCAAATTAGCGACGAGGATATTGTAAAATTAGAGATTCAAACAGGTAATCCAATTTGCTATGAATTAGATAATGATTTAAAACCAATTCGTCATTATTATGTTAAATCATAAGAAAGCTTAAAGTAATTTATATAAAGTAAAAAACAAGCAGGTAAACCGATGCGTTTATCTGCTTGTTTTGGGTGATGCATTTGAATTTCGTAGTAGTTTGTCATAATGAGTGGTAAGGGAAAAACTTTTGTGATTTAAGTAATTGAGCACGCCAGCATCAGAAGTAAAAGAGAAAACAATGCGTTGACTCATAAGAAGCTGATGACTTTGCTTCCATGCTTTATTAACTTGATTGATGCCATATTTGGAGTCACCAATAATAGGATGACCCATATGGGCTAGATGAGCTCGAATCTGGTGCGTCCTACCTGTTTCTAGATGAATGGCTAACAAAGCAGCATTTTTACTTGGATTGATAGCAAGAACTTGATAAGAGGTAATAATTTTTTTGGATCCTTTTTGAAAATGATCTGTTACATATACCATTGACTTTTTTTGATCTTTAAAAAGATAGGCTTCCATTCTTTTTCTTTTTATTTTGGGAATGCCATATACAATGGCTTCGTAATATTTATCAATTTCACGATCCTTCAATTTTTGTTCTAGGATTTCCAATGAGGCTGGTTGTTTTGCATAAAGAATCAAACCAGAGGTATTTCGATCAAGTCGATGACATGGTTTGGCAGATGAGCAGTATTGGCTTACATAGTTAGAAAAGGATGGGGTATGGGAATCATTTTCTAATACAGCAATTCCATCTGGTTTATTCAGCAACAAAATCCACTCGTCTTCGTAGACAATATCTAGAAGTGGTTTACCATATAAAATTTCATCTTTGATGTAAAGCGTAATTTGATCACCTGTTTGTATGGTTTCATTGGTGTGAATACGTTTATCATTTATACAAATATCCTTTTTACGTAAGGCTTTATAAATTTGTGAAGTGGCTAAACGAGGAAATTGAGCCTGTAAAAAGGGAATCAATTTTTTTTCATTAAATTTTGCATTTACTATTATTTTTTTCATCATATCTCCATTATAAAGGAAAACGTGGGAAAGATGCAAGAAAAAGTGCAAAATATTTGCAAAATCTCTTGACAAAGGCACTTAAATAGTGTAAAGTATATTTGCATTACAAAAGAGAGGTAAATAAAATGGAGAAAAATGTTGAAATAAGTATATTGTGCGAAATGTATGGTCAACTTTTAACGGAAAAACAATATATTTTTTTAGTGGATTATTACAATAATGATTTATCTCTTTCAGAGATTGCAGAAAACGATGGTATTACAAGGCAAGCTGTTAGAGATGTCATAAAAAAGGGGGAGAATAAGCTTTTCGAAATAGAAGAAAAGCTTGGTTTTATGAAAAAGACAATGCAGCAAAAACAACAAATTGATGTGATATTAACAGAATTGCAAAAAATTAAAGACACTTCTTCTGATAAAAAAATGAATCGTATTTTGGAAGATGTCAGAAAAAAGCTAAACCATTTAGTTTAGAGGTGGAGGTCCAAAAGTATGGCTTTTGAAGGTTTATCCGAAAGATTACAAGGAATTACAAGAAAATTAAGAGGAAAAGCTAGAATCACGGAGTCAGATTTAAAAGAAGTATTACGTGAAGTAAAATTAGCTTTATTAGAAGCTGATGTGAATTATAAAATTGTGAAAGATTTTATTGCGGTTATCCAAGAAAAGGCTTTAGGACAAGATGTTTTAAAGTCATTAACACCAGGAGAGCAAGTGGTCAAAATTGTGAAAGACGAATTGATTGAATTGCTCGGTGGAACCGATAGCAAAATCAATTTTACTCCAAATCCTCCAACGATTATTATGTTAGTTGGTTTACAAGGATCTGGTAAAACGACAACAGCGGGAAAGCTAGCCAATATGATACGAAAAGAAGGAAAAAAACCTTTGCTTGTGGCATGCGATGTTTATCGACCTGCTGCTATTAAGCAGTTACAAGTAGTAGGCAAACAATTAGATATACCCGTGTATGCGAATGAAACAACCAAAGATGTTGTAACAATTGCAAAACAAGCAAAAGAAGAAGCAATTTCAAAATTAAACGATGTCATCTTGATTGATACAGCTGGTCGTTTGCATATTGATGAAAATTTAATGCAAGAATTAAAAAATCTAAAAGCATCAATCAAACCACATGAAATTCTTTTGGTAGTGGATGCTATGACAGGACAAGATGCTGTTAATGTAGCACAACATTTTAACGATGATCTAGGAATTGATGGTATCATATTGACAAAATTAGATGGTGACACACGTGGTGGAGCTGCTTTATCTGTTAAAAAGATTACAAATCGCCCAATCAAATACGTAGCCACAGGGGAAAAATTAAATGCTTTGGAAGTATTCCATCCAGACCGTATGGCTTCTCGTATTTTAGGTATGGGAGATGTGCTTTCTATTATTGAAAGAGCGGAAGAATCTTTCAGCGAAGAAGAAGCTAGAAAACTGGAAAAGAAATTGAAAAAAGAGGGATTCGATTTAGACGATTATTTGGCTCAATTGCGACAAATTAAAAAAATGGGTTCTTTGTCTTCTATCTTAAAAATGATTCCAGGTATGAGTCAAGTGAAAGATTTAAAAGTTGACGACAAGGAGTTTAACCGTATTGAGGCAATTATTTGCTCTATGACAGCAGAAGAAAGAAAGAAACCTAAAATCTTAAACGCAAGTCGAAGAATTCGTATTGCAAAAGGCAGTGGAACAAGCGTACAAGAGGTCAATAAATTCATGAATTCTTATGAACAAACACAGAAATTGATGAAAAAAATGAAACATGAAAAGAACATCAACAAAATGCTGAAAAGTTTAAACAACGGCAAATTTGATGATATAAATAAAATTTAGGGAGGTGATAACATGGTAAAAATAAGATTAAAAAGAGTTGGAGCAAAAAAAGCCCCTTTCTATCACATTGTAGTTGCTGATTCTAGATTCCCAAGAGATGGTAGAATTATCGAAAAAATTGGAACTTATAATCCAATGACAGACCCATCAGAAATTCACATCGATAAAGAAAAAGTAGAAAAATGGATCAAGAATGGTGCAAAACCAACAGATACAGTAAAAGCACTTATCGAAAAAGTAAAATAAATACAAGGGAGGAAACATAGATGAAGGACGTATTAGAAAGTATTATAAAAAATTTGGTATCCGATCAAAACGAAGTATCCATTAACGAAATTCAAGGTGAAAAATCAATTATTTTTGAAGTTAAAGTAGCAGAAAGTGATATGGGAAAAATTATTGGTAAACAAGGAAGAGTTGCCAAGGCAATTCGTACCATTATGAAAGCACTTGCTTCTAAAGAAGAAAAAAGAGTTACAATAGAATTTATTGGGTAGTATGTATGAAAGAATATTTTGAAATAGGTCAAATTGTTAATACACATGGCTTAAAGGGATATGTAAAAGTAGTTCCTTATACAGACGATATCCAACGTTTTAGCGAACTAAAAAGAGTTTACATCCGTTATCAAAAGAAGCTTGTGGAATTTGACATTGAAAAAGTAAAGTACTTAAAAAATATGGTATCTCTTAAATTAGCTGGCATTGAAAATATAAATGAAGCTGAAAAATACAAAGGTTGTTATTTGGTGATCAAACGTGAAGATGCTAGGAAATTAGAGAAAGATACTTATTTTATTGCAGATTTGATCGGAAGTCGTGTGGTAGATGATCAGGAGAATTTGTTGGGCATCTTAGAAGATATCTATAATACAGGTAGTAATGATATTTACGTAGTACAAACCAGTGACGGAAAACAAATTTTAATTCCTGCTATCAAAAGTGCCATCTATGCGATTGATGTTAATCAGAAGAAGATTGTGGTTAACCAAGATTATGGAAGGAATTGATCTCAAGTGAAAATTCATGTTTTAACTTTGTTTCCAGAGATGTTTACCAGTTTACAATTTAGTATTCTGGGAAGAGCTATGGAACAAAATCTTTTACAAATGGATTTTATCAATATGAGGGATTATTCGGAAGACAAGCATAAAAAAGTGGACGATACACCTTATGGCGGTGGTGCTGGTATGGTGATTCGACCAGACATTGTTTTTCGTGCTTATTCATCCATTCAAAATCCGGGAAAAGTCATTCATATGTCACCAAGAGGAAAAGTATTGACGAATCAAATGGCAAAAGATTTCGCAAAGGAAGAGGAATTTACGATTTTATGTGGACATTATGAAGGAATTGATGAAAGAGTAATTGAAGAAATCGTAGATGAGGAAGTTTCCATTGGTGATTATGTTTTAACGGGTGGAGAATTACCAGCCATGGTTTTGATCGACACAGTTGCAAGATATGTAGAAGGGGTTATTAACCATGATTCTGTAGAAGAAGAATCTTTTGCAAATGGTTTATTAGAATATCCTCAATATACAAGACCCGAAACTTTTTTGAATAAAAGTGTACCAAAAATTTTATTAAGCGGTCATCATGCCAATATTAAGAAGTGGAGAAGACAAGAGTCTTTAAAGATCACACTGAAAAATAGGCCTGATTTACTGCAAGCATTTCCCTTATCTGATGATGATAAGAAATATTTAGAAGAATTAAGAAAGGCAAATAAAAGTTAGTTTTATTTGGAAGGAGGAAATAAGAATGGACATTATTAAGTCTATTGAACACGAACAGTTAAAAGACAAGATCCCTTACTTAAAAGTAGGAGATACTGTTAGAGTTCATGTTCGTATCAAAGAAGGAAACAGAGAAAGAATTCAGGTTTTCGAAGGAATTATTATTAAAAAACAAGGTGGAGGAGTAAACGAAACATTTACAGTTAGAAGAATTTCTTATGGTGTTGGTGTTGAAAAGACATTTTTAATCCATGCTCCATCTACTGAAAAAGTGGAAGTAATTCGTGTTGGTAAAGCAAGAAGAGCAAAACTTTATTATTTAAGAGATAGAGTTGGTAAAGCTGCTAAGACCAAAGAAAAGGTTGGAGCAAGAATTGAAACCAAGGAAATCGTTTTAAAAGAAAAGAAAGCTGAAGTAAAAGAAGAACCTGCAAAAGAAGCAGTAAAAGAAGAGCCAGCTAAAAGCGAAGAAAAATAAAAAAAACCTATTCTGAAGAATGATTCAGAATAGGCTTTTTTTTTATTCAAATTTTGCACTTTGTTCTGCATATTTTTTTAATTTTTCATATACGAGATAGTTAATGGTTCCAGCAGGGAAAGTTCCATCTTTTGCTTTCTTACCAGCTGGTACACCGGTTAGTAATTCAATTCCTTCGTCCAAATTATGAATAGCATAGATATGGAAATCTCCTTTTTTGACAGAGTCAATAATTTCGTCAGATAGATGAAGATTACGTACATTTTGAACAGGGATAATAACACCGTGCTTTTTATTAAATCCACGCATCTTACAGATTTGATAGAAACCTTCAATTTTTTCGTTGACACCGCCGATTGGTTGAATTTCGCCTTTTTGATTAACAGATCCTGTAACAGCTAGTGATTGGTTAATTGGAATGCCTGACAAACTTGAAAGTAGGGCATAGGCTTCTGTGCTTGAAGCACTGTCGCCATCAACACCATTGTATAATTGCTCAAAACACAAGCTAGCAGTTAGGGAAAGAGGAAAGTCTTGTGCAAAGGTTTGACCTAAGTAACCAGTTAAAATAAGGACACCCTTTGAATGAGAAGGGCCAGAAATTTCAACTTCTCTTTCGATATTAGTTACACCAGATTTTCCGATATAAGTATTGGCTGTTATTTTAGATGGCTTTCCAAAAGAATAGTCACCAATTGTCAAAATGGTTAATCCATTGATTTGACCAACAGCATAGCCATCAGTAGGAATCAATAAGGTATTTTCTTGTATCATTTCTAAATAGCGAGAATCGTATTTTTTGATTCTCTCAATACGTTGATCCAAAGCTTTTTGTACAAATTCTTTTGTAATGACTTTCTTTTTGGCCATTTTAGCCCATGTAGAAGACTCGGCAACAATTTGACTAATCTCATTAAATTTAGTTGATAATTTGTCTTTGTCGTCGGTTAGACGAGAGGCAAATTCAACGATTTTTGCCATAGCTTCACGATCCAAATCAAGGATCTCTGTACTTTTGCAATAGTTTCCAACAAATTGTGATAGCTTTTGAATGTTTTCTTCTGTTTTTGGTGCATCTTCTTCAAATTCTACTTTAATCTTAAATAATTTACTGAAATCTTCATCTAAAGATAATAGGGTATAGTAAATATTAGCATCTCCCACTAAAACCACTTTAATATTTAAAGGAATAGATTCTGGCTTTAAGGATACCAAAACCATAGAAGAACGTTGATCAACAGCGTTTTCAATATTTAATTGTTTTACACTTAAGGCTTTTTTAAGTGCTTCATAGCAAGCTGGATTATTGATCAAATCTTTGGCTTGGAAAATAATATAACCACCATTGGCTTGATGAAGTAGACCAGGCTTTAACATGGTATAGTCTGTTTTTAAAACACCATATTGATTTTCATACTCTAACTTTCCAAAGATATTGTTATAAGAATAGTTGCTATCCATGATAACAGGTGCACCTTCCAATTTGCTATTATCAACAAATAGGTTGACTTTGTAATTAGTCCATGGAGCTTTTACTTCTTGATGAGGCATAGTTGGTTGTTTGTTAGCTTTTTCATTTGGGTTATCATGGGTAAAGACATCGATATTTTTTAAAATATCTTTTTTGATATTCTCTAAGAATTTATTGATTTTCTTATTTCTCTTAAATGTATTTTTAACAGTATTTATGTGAAGATTGATGGTTAATAATGCAATATTAGATTGCCATTCTTCAATTTTTTTATCGGCTTCTTTTTCAATTGCTTTGATTTCGTTAATTGCTTGATAAATTTGCTCTTGTACGATATTGGATTTATCTTCAAATTCTTTTTTTACCGCTTCATCCAATTGATTAAATTCTTCTTCTTCAATGGTTTTACCATTCAACACAGGCATCATATAAATACCATTTTGCGCTGTTTTTACTTGGAAACCATGCTTAATAGATTTTTCATTTAATTTTTCTAGTAATTGGGTACGTTTGGCTTCAAATTCTTGACGAATCATTTGTTTTTCTTTTTCAAAATCCTCATTATCAAAGGTACGTTTAATATCAGCACGGACATCATCGATAAAATCATCCATTGTCTTTTTAAACAATTTTCCTTGACCAGCAGGGAAAGAGACAGCAACTGGTTCATTTGGATTATCAAAATTGTAAATATAGCACCAGTCGTTTGGCACTTTTTTCTTTTTGGAAACTTGATCTAAATATCGTTTGGTAAACATGGTTTTGCCAACACCAGTAGGTCCTTCCACAAAAATATTATAACCTTTGACTTCTACCTGTACGCCAAATTGCAAAGCATTGATACCTCGATCTTGACCGTATATGGTATTGTACTTTTTAATATCTGCTGTTGTTTCAAATTGAAACATGTTAGGATTGCAGATATCTTTTAATTGTTTGTAGTTTAGTTCTAATGAATTTTTCATTCGTTTTCCTCCTTTAATTTATCTATTTATGATAATAGTGTGTCATAATAATAGCATTTTCTCCTATATTGTAATAATTTTTTCGTATGCCTAAATTTTGAAATCCGTATTTGGTATATAAACCGATTGCTGCTTTATTTTTTTCACTTACTTCTAAGGTAATGGATTGAATATCCTTCATTTTTTTGCCTTCTTCTATAAGATGCTCTAATAAGGCACTTCCTATACCGTGTTGTCGTTCACTTTTTCGAACCACAATATTGGTAATGTGAACATCATCTACAGCTTTCCAAATACCAGCAAATCCAACAATTTTATCGCCTTGTTTTGCCACATAATAATGAGAGTTTTTGTTTTGTAATTCTTCCTTCAAAATATGTTCATTCCAAAAATCATCAAATTCTATTTTTAGGACCGGGGCAATTTGATTGAAATCTTCCAAAGTCATAGGGGAGATCACCCATTTATTTTCCACTGTTTTCCTTCATCCTTTCTGCTTGTGATTTGCGAAGGTATAAAGGCAATAGCGTATCGGCATTGACGACATTTTCTTGTGCAATGTGGGAAAGGCTGGCTTTCCAAACATGGGAAGCTAATAAATCATTTTGCTCACTAAAAAACGCATTGTTAGGATTATAATCTTGAATTGTTTTTTGATGCAATATACTACCATTTCCGACAAAAGTAATAGGCTTATGGTACGAAGCTAACTTTTCTAAAACAATATGAATATCATCTGCCATCAGTTCATCAATTGCTTGGTGCTTGTCGTCCCATAAACCGGCATAGACTTGGTCATTTCTGGCATCGACCAAAGAGGCTATCCAAGTGGATGGCTTTTCAATGGCGTAAGCCAATCCTTCTAAAGATGAAATAGCACAAATAGGTTTTCCTGTAATTTGCGCGATTGCTTTGATGGTAGCAATTCCAATACGAATACCAGTAAAAGAACCAGGACCGATGTCACAGGCAAAATAGTCAATGTCTTTTAAATCCAACTGACAGTCTTTTAAAGTTTGCTCAATTAACGGCATTAAATGTTCAGAGTGTGTGCGGGCATTACGGATGTAATTCTCTTTTTGTATGTGTGTTTCGTTACCAACACAGACAGAACAGATATCACTTGATGTACTAATACTAAGTATGTTCATTTTTACATATGACCTCCATTATTTTTTGAAATCTTTCACCCTTTGGCTCAAGGGTTAGGATTCTTTTATGTTCATTTTGTTCATCTTTTTCGAAATGAATTTTGAGATAGGTTGGGGGAAGTATTTCTTCGATCAATTCACCCCATTCAATGATGCAAATGCCATTTTGGAAATATTCGTCTCCACCCATTGCATAGAATTCATCAACATCTGCTAAGCGGTACACATCAAAATGATAAATAGCAACAGATTTGGAATGATACTCATTGACAATTGTGAAGGTGGGACTGGAGATTTCATTTTCTAATCCATAATGTTGCAAAAATCCCTGAGTAAATTTTGTTTTTCCAGCACCTAAATCACCAGATAAAATGACGATATCACCTTTTTTTAAATAGCCAGCTAAGCGATTAGCAAAGCAAAGTGTATCATTTTCGCTGTTTGAAATAAATTGCAACTCAAATCCCTCCATTCCTATTCCTGCTAAAAGTTATTTTATATTAGTGAAAACTATTTGTAAATACTTTCACTAAAAAAGTATGGAAAAGTTGAAAAATAAATATTTTTTGGTAAAAATTTTATAAAAATAAGGAAAAATCTTTGCAAATGTTTACATAATGCATCATAATAG